>NZ_JASATG010000012.1:0-140405 GCF_038440195.1 Pseudoduganella sp. OTU4001
TGCGGCGGCAGGAAGGTTTCCAGCGCCGGGATCAGGACTTCCGGCTCCAGCGACTTGGGCAGGCAGCCGGAGAAACCCGCGCGGCGCAGGGCGGCGCAGCCGTCGGTCACCGGCAGGGCGCTGGCCGCGAGGACGGGGATATGGCGCGTGGCCGGCGCGGCGCGCAGCGCGGCAACGACGCCCAGCCCGTCCAGCTTGGGCAGGTGCAGGTCGCACAGGATCAGGTCCGGCTGTTCGCTGGCCGCCATGGCCACGCCCATCTCGCCATCCGTGGCGCACAGCGGCTGGTGGCCGAAGGCCTGCAGCAGGTAGGTCATCAGGTCCATATTGACCTGGTTGTCTTCGATGATCAGGACGCGTGCCGACATTTGAGCGCCAGCGTGAAAGTGCTGCCCTTACCGAAATCGCTGCTGAAGAACAGCGAGCCGCCCAGCAGGTTGGCCAGGTTCTGGCTCAGGTAGAGGCCCAGGCCCGCGCCTTCCACATGGCGGGTCGAGGTGCTGTCCAACTGGGAGAAGGCCTGGAACAGCTTGGCCTGGTCCTCCGGCTTGATGCCGCTGCCGCTGTCGATCACGCTGAATTCGGTGATCTGCTGGCCCTTGTCGTCGCTGCGCTCGACGAGCGTCAGCTTGACCATGCCTTTTTCCGTGAACTTGATGGCGTTGTTGGCCAGGTTGATCAGGATCTGGGCCAGGGCACGGCGGTCGGTCTGCAGGATGATCGGCTGTTCGGGCAGCTCGATGAAGACTTCCAGGCCTTTTTGCGCGGCCAGCGGACGCAGGGTGTCGGCCACTTCGCCCATCAGCTGCTGGCAGTGCACCGGCTCCAGCGACAGGGTGACCTTGCCGGCTTCGATCTTGGCCACGTCCAGGATGTCGTTGATCAGGGACAGCAGGTGGCGCGCGCTGGAACGGATGGTGTTCAGCTGGCGGTCCTGTTCATCGGTCAGCGGGCCGGGGAGCTTCATCAGCAGCGCGCCGGTGAAGCCGATGATGGCGTTCAGCGGCGTGCGCAGCTCGTGCGACATATTGGCGATGAAGGCCGACTTCATGCGGCTCGCCTCGGCCAGCTCCAGGTTCTTCAGCGCGATTTCGCGGTTGATGGTTTCCAGCTCGCCGGCGTGGTGCGCCAGGCGCATATTCAGCTCGATCACCTGCCGCTCGCGCGCCTGCAGCTCGCTGTTGACCTGCACCGCCTGCTCGTAGGTTGAGATCAGCAGGTCGAGGATCTGCTGGCGTTCGGCGTTGATGAAGTGCTTCTGGTCGCCCAGGTAGAGGGCGATGCCGACCTCCATGCTGGAATTCTTGCGCAGCTTCTGGTTCACCAGCATCTGGCCGATGCGGTTCAGCAGGTAGTCCTCGGCGTAGGGCTTGCGGATGAAGTTATCGGCGCCGCATTCGATGCCGCGGATGATGTCTTTGGGGTCGGTCAGCGAGGTGACCAGGATCACCGGCACGTCGCGCAGCGCCGGTTCGGACTTGATGGCGCGGCACAGCTCATAGCCGTTCATTTCCGGCATGACAATGTCCGACAGCACCAGGTGCGGCTTGCGCTCGCGGATTTCCGCCAGGGCCAGTTTGCCATTCGCGGCCACCCTGGCGCGATAGCCGGATGACTGGATCAGCCGGCGCAGGCGCTCGGCCTGGGTCGGGCTGTCTTCCACGATGAGCACTTCCAGCTCTTCGGGCGCGAGATCGTAACTGGAGTCCAAAACACCTCCGAAATGGTTGGGTGTTCAGACTATACCGTTTTTTTAGCCGCCTTGGAAACCGCCGTCACGGTAGGTGATGACCAGGGTGTCGCGGTGGCCATGCCCGGACAGGGGCTGGATCGGGGTGGATTCATGGATGACAGCCGCATCGTCCAGCAGCAGCATGGTCCAGGGCTCGGTCATGGTGAAGCGGCGGCCGTTCGGGCCGTCGGCCTCGAACACCCGGGTTTCGCCGCCCTTGATGCCATGGCGGCCGACCAGCAGCACGGCCACGAAGTCGACGCCGTCGCGGTGCGCACCCTCGGGCGTGGGGCGGCCGATGCCGTCGGTGGTGTCGATGCGGAACTGGTGGGCTTCCACGTACCAGGGGGCCTGGCCGCGCACCTGGCCGCAGGCGCGGCCGATGGCGGCCACCAGCTTGCTCCAGGCGGGATTGGCGACGGTGGCCGGGTCGATCGGCTCGAACAGGCGGCGCATGCCGCCGTGCAGGGCGTTGTACTCGACCGGCTGCCAGTGGGCGCGGTGCGGGGTCTGGTCCAGGGCCACGCCGTCCTGCACGAAGCAGGAGTGGCGGCGGCGGCGGTAGCGGCCGCCGTCTTTCAGGTAGTTGTCGGAGGCCAGGTGGTCCCAGCTCGGTACCAGGGAATTCAGTTCGTCCACGGTGCAGCCGGCCAGGCTGGCTACGTCGGCGGGCTTGAGCAGGGCATAGCCGGCGCTGCGCAGGGTGTGGATCAATTGTGGCAAGGGCGTCATCATGCCCTTATTGTACTTAGAACGCGCTGGTCACGCTGAAGCGGAAGGATCGGGACTCGATCGGGTGGAAGTGGATGTCCGCCCTGGCCTCCGGTTCGCCTTTCAGGCGCGACTCGTAGAAGTAGTCGATGGCGGAGACCTTCCGGTTGGCCAGGTTGAAGCCTTCCAGCTCCAGGGTGGTGCCGGCGGACAGCTTGTAGGCCAGGCGGCCGTTGAGGGTGGCGCTGGCTTTCGAGCGGACGGAATTGTCTTCCACCAGCGGGCGCGGGCCGAACCAGCGCAGGCGCAGGGCGCCGGACCAGGGACCGGCGGGCGTGAAGGTGGCGGCCAGCTGGGCCACGCCTTCCACGGCGCCGGGGATGCGGTCGCCTTCGGCGGTCGCTGAACGGCGGAAGCGGCCGCGCGCGAAGGCCAGGTCGGCGTCCAGCGACAGCCACTTCACCGGCTTGTAGTAGTTGGAGAATTCAATGCCATGGCGGCGGCTCGGGCGGCCCGCTTCCGTGCTGCCGGCGTCGCCCAGGTAGACCAGTTCGGAATCGAAGTCCAGGCGGTAGATGGCCAGCACGGTTTGCAGGCCTTTGACCGCCTCGCTGCGCAGGCCGAATTCCAGGCCGCGCGAGCGGGCCAGCGGAGTGGCCGGGTCGAGCGCCTGGGTCACGCCGCGCGCATCGTTGCTGTGGAAGCCGCGGCCGGCGTTCAGGTAGACCTCGGTGCGCGACCAGGGGCCGAAGGCCAGGCTGATGCTCGGGCTGGCCAGGGTGGCGTCGGCCCGCGCGGCGCCTCCGCCGACAGCGAAGCGGTAGCGGTCCAGCCGCAGGCCGGCCTCGCCGCGCAGCCACGGCGTCACGCGCAGGTGCTGCTCGAGATACAGCGCGGCGCTGGTTTCGACGATATGGTCGGCGCGCACGGTCTCCAGCACCTGGCGCGCCTCGGTGTGCTGCAAGGCGTTGAAGATATTGTCGTTCTGCGCCTGCACACCGAGCGTGGTGCTCCACGCCATGTCGTCCATGTGGTCATGCCAGCTGTGGCTCGCCTCAAAGCCGCTGGTGACGCGGCGGTCGGGCTGCGCGAACTGGTCGCCGTGGACCGGATCGTCCAGGAAGTAGGTGAAGTTGGAGAACAGCTCCAACCGGTTGTTGATGATGTAGGCGTTGGCGCGGGTGGTCTGCTTCTCATCGCTGCGCGCCCAGGCGGCCGACAGGCTGTAGCGGCGCGCCTGGCCGCCATCGGTCAGGTCGAGCCCATCGAAGCGCCCCAGCAAGCCGCTATCGACCGCCCGCTGCGGGATCTGGTCGGTGGCGTTCCACGCGCCGCGATAGGCCATGGCGGTGACGGTGTAGCCGTTGTTCGCAAAACCGGCGCTGTAGCGCAGCACCGCATTCAGTTTGCGGAAATTGTCGCCGCGCGTGAACGGCCCGTCGTTATGCGCCGCCTCCAGCGCGTAGGTCAGCGCGCCACCCGCAACGGCATCGGCCTCGCGCGTCCCGGCGAGCAGCACGCGGCCGTAGCCGCCGTGGCCGGCGGTCATGCTGGCCTGGTCTTGCGGCAAACGGCTCGCGTAGTTGATCGCCGTGGCGCCAGCGGAGGAGAAGTCCCCCGTGCTGGCGTTATACGGCCCCTTGTTGTAATCCAGCCGAGCAACCAGCTCGGGGATGATGAAATTCAGGTCAGTCCAGCCTTGTCCATGCGCATGGCTGCGCTGGTTGACCGGCATGCCGTCAACGGTGGTGCGCAGATCGGTGCCATGGTCAAGGTTGAACCCACGCAGGTAGAACTGGTTAGCCTTGCCCTCGCCGCTATGCTGGCTGGCGACCAGGCCCGGCGTCGCCTCCAGCAATTCGCCGGGGCGGTAGATGGTGCGGGCTTCGAGCTGGCGGGCGGAGACGCTGCCCATGCCCGCCGAATCGGCCACGCCAACCTGCGACGCACGCGCGCCCTCAATCAGCACGCGCTGCATGAAAGGATCATCGGCGACAGCAGCCGCCGGCACGAGCAGACCGGCCAGCGCGCAGGCTGGCAACGGCGCCCCCTTAAGGAAGCGGCTGTTCACGGCGGTCGCGATTGAAGATGATGGAAGCGGCAGGGCGGCCAAAGCCGCTGACGTTGACGTTATTGACTTGCTGCGGCAGGAAGTCAGTCAGCACCGCATCCAGCAGCACCGCACCCTCGGGCAGCGAGGTTTTCTCGATTTCCTGGAACACGTTGATGCTGTCCGCAGTAGCCTGCATGCCGACCCATTGCAGCGGCAAAGGCTTGCCGTTGGCGGAAATGCGGAACTGCTTCTCGATATAGCGACGGAACACGGCCTGATCCTCCTCCACCCCAAGGTCAAAGTGGCGCTGGTACAGGTTCATCAACAGCGCCTCCACATCATGCGCTGTATATGTATGAACCACTTCCGTGTTGCCCGAACGTGGGTTGAAGCTGATCTCCGTCAAACCCACGTGAAAATTATGTGCTTGCACGGCGGCGCTGCAGGCAAGCAGCGCCGCCGCGAGGACGGCTTTGAAACGCATCATTCCTTCTTGGCTTCTTCCGATGCAGGCTTCTCATCCTTCTTCTTCAGCGGAGTCTTGAAGTCCTTCATCATGTTCTCGCCGCCGGTGCGCGACTTGAACAGCTCCAGGCGCGAAGGCGTGATCTTGCGCGGCCAGGCGTTGTTGGACTGGTCGATGTCGGCGGTTTCCCAGTAAGGGTCATGCACCAGCGACACCAGCGGCTCGTCGGTCACGATGATCTTGGTGACCTTCTTCGGCGAATAGCGCCACACTTCGGCCGGAATGCGCTCGATGTACTTCTTGCCCGACTTCAGCTCGATCTGCAGGATCAACGGGGTGACCAGGCCGCCCACGTTGGAGAAGTCCACCAGGTACAGGTGCTTGCCCTGCGCCAGCAGGTCTTTTTCCCACTGTTCCAGGTCGGCGGTCTGCTCGGCGTACTTGTTGCGGTCGACATTGGTGACGGTGAAGTCATCGTGCTCGTTGTAGAAGTCCTTCAGCTCCGGCTGCTGGTCCACCTTGCGCACCATGCCCTTATTGCGCTGGTCGATCAGGGAGATCGGCTCGCCGTCGCGCTGCGCCTTCTTCCACGCTTTTTCGATTTCCGGATTCTTGGTGCTCACACCGTATTCGGTGATGCCGTCGATCGCCACATCCACCGGATCGGTGGTGTAGAACCAGCCGCGCCAGAACCAGTCAAGGTCGGTGCCCGAAGCGTCTTCCATGGTGCGGAAGAAGTCAGCCGGGGTAGGGCGCTTGAACTTCCAGCGGCGCGCGTACTCGCGGAAAGCGTAGTCGAACAGCTCGCGGCCCAGCACCGTTTCACGCAGCACGTTCAGCGCGGCGGCAGGCTTGGCGTAAGCATTGTTGCCGAACTGGAGCAGCGACTCCGAGTTGGTCATGATCGGCACCTGGTTCTTCGAACGCATGTAGTCCACGATGAAGCGCGGATCGCCGCGGCCGGCCGGGTAGTCCTCTTCCCATGCCTCCTGGGCCAGCGACTGCACGAAGGTGTTCAGGCCCTCGTCCATCCAGGTCCACTGGCGCTCATCGCTGTTGATGATCATCGGGTAGTAGTTGTGGCCCACCTCGTGGATCACCACACCGATCAGGCCATACTTGGCGCGCTTGGTGTAGGTGATTTCACCGGTCTTCTTATCCTTCACAGGACGCGGACCGTTGAACGAGATCATCGGATACTCCATGCCGCCCACCGGACCGTTGACCGAAATCGCAGTCGGGTAAGGGTAGTCGAAGCTGTACTTGTTGTACTGCTCGATGGTGTGCACGATGGCCGCGGTCGAATACTTCTCCCACAGCGGATTGCCTTCTTTCGGATAGTAGGACATGGCCATCACATTGGTGCCGTCCTTCTTGTAGCCCTGCGCGTCCCAGATGAACTTACGCGAAGAAGCCCAGGCGAAGTCGCGCACGTTCTTGGCCTTGAAGTGCCAGGTCTTGGTGCCCTTGGCCACGGTCTTTTCGGCCGCTTCCGCTTCCGCCTGGGTCACGATGATGACCGGGGTCTTGCTGGTGCGCGCTTTGGCCAGGCGGTCGCGCTGCGCGGCGGTCAGCACCTCGCCAGGGTTTTGCAGTTCGCCGGTGGAGGCCACGATGTGGTCGGCCGGCACGGTGATCTGCACGTCGTAGTCGCCGAATTCCAGCGTGAACTCGCCGGAGCCCAGGAACTGCTTGTGCTGCCAGCCGTAGACGTCGTAGTAAGCCGCCATGCGCGGGAACCACTGCGCGATCTCGAACAGCGCGTTCTTATCCTCAGCGAAGTACTCGTAGCCGGAACGGCCGCCCAGCACCTTCTGCTCATTGATCTTGTACGACCAGTCGATCGAGAAGGTGAACTTCTCGCCCGGCTTCAGCGGCTGCTGCAGGTCGATACGCATCATGGTCTGGTTGACGGTGAACTTCAGCGGCGCACCGCCGGCAGCCTTCACCGCCCCGATCTTGAAACCGCCGTCGAAATCGCGGCCGGCCAGGATATTGCGCAGGCCCTCGAACTTCATGCCCTCCTCATCGCTGCGCGCACGGCCCCAGGCTTCGCGCGACGGCGCGGTCATGGTCATGCGGGCGTCCGAGTTGGACTTATAGATGTTCTGGTCCAGCTGCAGCCACAGGTAGTGCAGGGTATCCGGAGAATTGTTGTGGTAGGTGACCTGGCCGCTGCCGCTGATCGCGCGGTTGGCCTCATCCAGCGTAGCGCGGATGGTGTAATCCGCCCGCTGCTGCCAATAAGCATGGCCCGGCGCGCCGGAAGCGGTGCGGTACTGGTTGGCGGAAGGCAGCAGCTCTTCGAGCTGGCGGAATTTATCATCGAATGGCTCGGCGGCGAACGCCGTGGCCGTCAGGCAAAGGGCAGCTAAACCCACGTGAAAACGCTTCATCAAATCCCCAGGAGTGTTTTAATAAATGCTGGGCAATTCTAGTGGAGCTTGCTCAAGAACACTTAATTTATTTGTAAAAAGGTTGATACAAAAAGTCGGGGTCATGTCTGACATTCGGACACGGGCCCAGCCGTAGGGCTTGCCTACGGCTGGGCCCGTGTCCGAATGTCAGACATGACCCCGACTTTTCTTGTGTTTTACTTCAAACGGAATTTCAACTCTTGGCCCGCCTGACGCATGGCGCTCTGGGTACCCGGCACCTTGCTCAGCACATTCAGCAGGCCGAAATCGTGGATCATGCCGTTGTAGCGGATGGTGGTGGTTTCCACGCCGGCCGCGTCCAGCTTCTTGCCGTAGGCTTCACCCTCATCGCGCAGCACGTCGAATTCGGCGGTCTGGATCAGGGTTGGCGGCAGGCCTTTCAGCTGCTCGGTCGTAGCTTGCAAAGGAGAAGCGTAGATTTCTTTGCGCTTGGCCAGATCGGTGGTGTAGCTGTCCCAGAACCATTTCATCGCATTGCGGGTCAGGAAGTGGCCGTCGGCAAACTGCTGGTAGGAAGCGTTGTCGAAGTTGGCATCGGTCACCGGCCACAGCAGCACTTGCGCCCGCAGCTTCGGCTGGCCCTGGTCTTTCGCCATCAGCGCCACCACCGCCGCCATATTGCCGCCGACGCTATTGCCGGCCACAGCCAGGCGCGAACCATCGACATTGATTTCCTTGCCGTTTTTAGCGACCCATTTGGTCGCGCCGTAAGCCTGCTTGATCGCCACCCCGTAGCCCGCTTCCGGCGAAGGAGTGTAGTCAACGAAAACCGCCGCCGCGCCAGAGTTCACCACCAGGTCGCGCACCAGGCGCTCGTGGGTAGGGAAGTCGCCCAGCACCCAGCCGCCGCCGTGGAAGAACATGAAGACCGGCAGGGTACCCTTGGCGCCGGCCGGGCGCACCACGTGCAGCCTGATCTTTTCACCGTCGACATCGATTACTTTCGACGACACATCCGCCGCCGGCAGTTGAGCGCCTTTCTGCGCACCGACCAGCACTTGACGCGCATCGGCCGGGCTCAGCGACTCCAGCGGCGCCCCGCCTTCAATGGCTTTCAGGAATTGCGCAGTCTGAGGCTCAACGCCAGGCAGGCTGGCAGCGAACGACGAAGCAGCAAACAGGGACAGTGCGGAAGCGGCGATAACGTTTTTCATGATCAAACTCCTTTGTTGGCGATTAAATAGTGTGCTATTTATTTGATTTTAGAAAAAAATGTCCACTTTTGTTCCTGACCCCAAGATGGACATTTTTTACTTTCAAGCATTGTTCATCAGGCTGGTGCGCAGGACGGAGAGTTCGCGTTGCAGGCGGATCACCTGGTCCAGGTCGCAACCGCTGGCGCCCAATACGCAGGCGGGCAGCTTGGCACCCTCGGCCCGTAAGGCGCTGCCTTGCGGGGTCAGGGCAATGATTACCTGGCGTTCGTCTTGCGGACAGCGCGTCCGGGTAATCAGCTCGGCGGCTTCCATCCGCTTCAGCAGCGGTGTCAGTGTGGCCGAGTCGAGGAAGAGGCGGTCGCCCAAGGCTGACACCGTTTGCTCATCCTGTTCCCACAACACCATCATTACCAGGTATTGCGAGTAGGTCAGGCCCAGCTTGCGCAGCAGCTTGCGGTACAGCTTGTTCATCGCCAGCGAAGTCGAGTACAAGGCGAAGCACAGTTGCTGATCCAGCTTGGGTACCTGCTCCAGAGGGTTGGTTTTCGTATCCATGTGGGCAGTATAGATAGCGCGCGATCTAATTGCAAGCTAATTTTATCGCCGACCTTGCTTCACGACCTCTGATTGACTATGGTTAAAGTGCCCGTAACCTGCGCTGGGCAAAAGGGGATGACAATGAATCAAATGAATCACTATCATTCTGGCGCTTTTCCGGTACCCGACCAGCGCGGCCTTGAGCCCGTACTGTTCCTGGTGGAACTGGATCCGCAACGCGTCGTCGATGGCGTGCGCTATGACGACAATTACCTCGCCGATGATGTGATGGCCTGCGGCACCATGCGCGAAACCTGCCCCATTTGCGAGGAAGGCCACCTGCAACTGGTATTGCGTCAGAAAAATGTGCGGGTAGCGCATCTGTTCTGTATCGAATGCACACGTTGTTTTGGCGCATTCTTGCCGGATGGCTCGCCTGCACTCGCTGACTGAACATTCCGTGCGGTATCATGCCGCAATGACTAGTCCAAAGAAAAAGCCGCTGCTGCTGATCGTTGACGGATCGGCCGGCCACCTGCAACAGCTCAGCCATTTATTGGAAGACCAGTACGCCGTGCGTGTGGTGGGCGATTGCGGCACCGCGCTCGCCACCGCCCAGCAATTGCCGCGCCCCGACCTGATCCTGGTCGACGTGGTGCAGGACGGCTTTGCCGTCTGCCAGAGCCTGCGCAGCAATCCCGATACGGCCAGCATCCCCCTGATCGCGATGATCGAGCGCGGTCAGCCCGAACTGGAAAGCCGCGCCTTTGCCGAGGGCATGTCCGACGTGCTGGCGCGGCCGCTGGTGCCGGAACTGCTGCGTGCGCGCATCGCCACCCATGTGCAGCTGCGCCAGGCGCGCGCCCAGGTGCAGCGCCAGCGCGGCCAGCTCAGCGAACTGGGCCAGATGGCCGATGCCGCCGTGTGGGCCATCGCCAGCCTGGCCGAGCTGCGCGACGAGGAAGACCCGTCCCACCTGCGCCGCATCCAGCATATCGTGGTAGCGCTGGCGCGCCGCCTGCAGGGCAACCCGCGCTTCGCCGATGAGCTGGTCGAGCCGCACATCCCGCTGCTGTTCAAGGCCGCGCCGCTGCACGATATCGGCAAGGTGCGCATCCCGGATGCCATCCTGCTCAAGCCGGGTCGCCTGACGCCCGAAGAATTCGAAGTGATGAAGCAGCACACCACCCACGGCCGCGACGCCATTGTCGGGGTGGAGCGCGAGCTGGGCTTCTCGAACGCCTTCCTGCGCTTCGCGCGCGAAATCACTTATAGCCACCAGGAACGCTTTGACGGTTCCGGCTACCCGCAGGGGCTGGCTGGCGATGCGATCCCGGTCTCGGCGCGCCTGGTCGCGGTGGCCGATGTGTACGACGCGCTGGTCTCCGAGCGGGTCTACCGCCCGGCCTTTACGCATGAGACAGCAATCGAGCTGATCCGCCAGGGCAGCGGCGAGCAGTTCGATCCGGACGTGGTCGATGCCTTGCTGGCGGCCGAGGAAGACGTGATGGAAATCGCCGCCCGCTACCAAAGTACAACGGACTAGGCGCGCAAAGCGTTTCCCAGGCGTATTGTGCGTTTTCCCTATGCTATAGTCTTCCAATAGTCCCGTCCGGAGCAAGCATGCGCATACACGGATACCTGGCCTTCATCGTCGGTATTTGCGTTACCGTGTGGGTCTGCATGTTCGTTGTGGATGTGCAGGACCGCCAAACCAAAGAAGCCTTCCAGCGCGATACGCAAAAGATCGCGCGCGACACCCAGGTCCGCCTGCAAACCTATTTCGACATGCTGCTTAGTATTAAGGGCGTGTTCGCGGTCGATGACGATGTTTCGCGTCTGGAGTTCAGCCGCTATGTGCGCGAGCTGGACCTGAAGCGGCGCTACCCCGGTTTCCAGGCCATCCAGTTCGTGCGGCGGGTGCCATCCAGCCAGCTGGAGACTTATGCCGCGCGCATCCGCGCCGACGACAGCCTGCAAAGCGGCGGCTACCCCGACTACAAGATCCATCCAGTATCGGTGCGGCCGGAGCACTACCTGATCGAATACAACGAGCCGATGAAGGGCAACGAGAATGCCTTCGGCCTCGACCTGGCAGCGCTACCGCCGCATTACCAGGCGCTCCAGCTGGGTAAAGCCACCGGCCGCGTGGTGGCCACCGAACGTATCACCCTGGTGCAGGATGCCAGCGGCCAGCCGGGCTTTGTGGCGCGCGCACCGATCTACAAGCGCGGCGCCTCGCTGTTGACCGAGGCGGAGCGCGATGCCGCCCTGGTCGGCTTTGTCGCCATCGTCTTCCGCGTCAACGATCTGATGTCGGAGGTGATCGACAGCCCCATGCTGCAGCACCTGTACGTGAGCATCAACGATGTCGGCTACGCGCGCGATGGCGGCAACTGGCAGCCGTCTGTCGATAACCTGATGTTCGACAGCTTTGGCAAGGTCGGTTCCGGCCAGCGCTTGCCGCCACTGCCAGGCTTGGTCGCCAAGATCCCGCTCGATGTGGGCGAGCGCCGCTGGATCATGAGCTTCGAAGGCCACCAGGGCGAGCGCTATGGCCGCGACATGATGCTGATCACCGTGATCGGCATTGCGGGCTTCATCATCAGCGCCCTGATCGGCGCGCAGATCATGACCTTGCAGCGCCGCCGTGTGCTGGCGCAGAAGCTGCGCGTTACCGCCGACGAATTGCGCGCCCTGCAGGATAGCGCCATCGTCGGCATCGGCCTGTTTGCCAATGGCGTCATCGTCCGCTGCAACAGCGGGCTGGAAGAGATGATGGGGTATAAATCCGGCGAGTTGGCCGGGCGCGCCTGCTCGGTGCTGACCTCCGGCCTGAGCGACCCGTTCAGCAATGTGGGCGACGGCGCGAATATGCATTTCGAGCTGGAACTGGCCGGCGCCAACGGCAAAAAGCTGTGGTGCATGGTGAACGGGCGCTTGCTGGATCCGAAAGATGCGCGCAAGGGCTGCGTCTGGGTCATCATCGACATCACCGAACGCAAACAGGCCGAGGCGGCGCTGGTCGATACCAAGCATGGCCTGGAACGCAGCCTGAACGAGCTGGCGCTCCAAAAGGCCAATGTGGAACTGGCGCACAAGGACCTGTCGGCGGTGCTGCTGACGCTGAAGCAGGCGCAGGCCAGCCTGATCACCTCCGAAAAAATGGCATCGCTCGGCGCGCTGGTGGCCGGCATTGCGCACGAGCTGAATACGCCGATCGGGAACAGCCTGCTGACGGCCACCGCCCTGAGCGATATGTGCAAGGAGTTCGAGCGGCAGCTGGGCGAAGGCGGCATCAAGCGGTCGGCGCTCGACATCCACCTGAAGGATGCGCGCATGGCCTGCTCGATCATCACCAATTCGCTGACGCGCGCGGCGGACCTGATCCACTCCTTCAAGCAGGTGGCGGTGGACCAGACTTCCGACAAGCGTCGCGCCTTCAACCTGTATGGCGTGGTGCACGACACGCTGGCCACCTATTCGGCCCAACTGCGGCGCGCCAACTGCGAAGTGAAGATCTCCATGCCGGAGACGGTGAACTTTATTTCCTATCCTGGCAGCGTTGGCCAGGTGCTGAGCAACCTGATCCAGAACGCGCTGATGCACGCGTTTGAGGGCCGCGACCATGGCTTGCTGACCATCAGCGTGGCCGAGGTGGATGAACACACGGTGGAGCTGCGCTTTGCCGACGACGGCATCGGCATGAATGCACGCACGCTGCACCAGATTTATGATCCGTTCTTTACCACCAAGATGGGGCAGGGTGGTTCGGGGCTGGGCATGAACATCGTCTACAACCTGGTCACCGGCATCCTGCGCGGCACCATCCAGATTGATTCCGAGCCCGGCAAGGGCACCATGGTGACACTCACGCTGCCGCGCAAAGTGCCGGCCAAGGAAGAACTATCCGAGCACGACTTGCTGCACGCGCAGTGAGTTGTCGGCCACCAAACGCCGCTCCCAGAGTTCCTTCAAACGAGGATCCTCGTCAACACGCCTGACGACCGGCGCCATTTTTGGCGCTTCCGCAAAGAACCGCTCACGCCAGGGACCGAAGCGCGAAACCACCGCAACGTACAAATCGAGCACCGTGAGCTCATCGCCCAGCAAGTAGCCCGCAGGCGCCAGTTGCGCATCCATCGCGCGCCAGCAGAATGCAATCCGTTCATGGACTGCATTGACGACATCGTCCCGCGCACTTTGCGGGGCACCGATCCTGCCGACATCCGGCTTAATCCAGTGCAGCGAGTAGATCGCCGACGAGACAAAGAACATCCATCGCAAGAACTGCGCGCGCTTTGGATCATCCAGCGCCGGCGCCAGCTTCGCAGCTGGATTCGCATCGGCCAGATAAATCAGAATGGCCGCGCTCTCCGTCAATACCTCGCCGTCCGGCAGGATCAAGGTCGGCACCTGCCGCATCGCATTCTGTTCTTCAACGCACGCGCGTGCAGCCTCCGACGACCAGGTCTCGCCCTCGATCAGCCTGAAAGGAATTCCGAGCAGTGTCAGCGCCGCTTCAACGGCCACCGAACCGGAAGCCGCCGCACCGTAAAGTACGCATTCCCCGGTGGCCACAAACGCCTCAGCGCTCGCCGCGGCGCTTGGAAATCAACAGCCCGGCGCCAAAGCCAATCGCGATACCCAACCCAATGCCCAGCGCCAGGTTACCCATGGAAATGCCGATAGCCGTGCCAATCGCCACACCAACGCCCATCCCGGCGCCAATGAATTTTTGAGGTTTCTTTTGTTCAGACATGCCATCTCTCCGAAGTAAGGTTAAGTAGCCACCGTCGCAAGTCTATCTCACGAAGCGCAGCCTATTGCTTGCAATGTTCCCGAATTCGTCAGCCGTGAGCGGGACTTTGGTGCGGAATATCTCCCACCCGCGACGGACGCTACCCCCAGGAGGGCTCAGATCCGAGCCATAGAGCACGCGCCCCACGCCCACTTGCCGGATGCGCTGCGCCACAAGCTGCGCTTCAGGCGGCGTGATTTCTTCAGTGACGTTGGTCGCCACATCAATATACAGGTTCCGCATCTGCGGAGCCTTGCGTTCAGCCGCATCTGCAAATACCGCCATCGCTTCATCATTCTGAGCCGGATATCCCGGCCCCGCACCGCCCATGTGTGCAACGATGACCTCGATATCCGGCGCCATCGGCACGACCTTGTCCAGGAATACCCGCACATCCTCTGCGCCATAGCTGGTCCCGCCGCGAGCACGCATATGCACCAGTACCGGCGCACCACGCCGCTGCGCCAGCCCGAATACACCCTGCACGGTAGCCAGGTGCGCCGCATCGCGCAAGCTGATGCCGCTGTTGCCAAGATGGAGCTTGATGCCCACCATGCCGGCCAGCCCCAGACAGCGCTCAAGTTCCTGCAGCGCCGCCGCGCGCAAGGGATTCGCGCTGCAAAAACCAATCAGCCGCGCCGAATTCTTCACCACCTCAGTAGAAGTCCAATCATTCTGCTCCCTCGTCAGCCGATCCGGATCAAGCAATCCTTTACGCTCGTCCGCGAAGCTATAGCCAACAGAAAGCACGACAGAGCGCTCAATACCCGCCGCATCAAGATCCCGCACCAGCGCGGTTCCATCCCGCTCCGGCAGCTTCACGATTGGCGAGAAAGCAGGGCTTACCAGGTGCTGGTGATAATCCACAAGCGGTGTAGTGCGAGGCGCTGCGCAAGCAGTGAAGAGTAGGCAGGCCGAGAGAGTAAAAATGAGCTTCACACGTATCACAATGAATTGTCCTGAACTTCAGTCAGCAGCCACTTGAGTTTTAGCTTGCGTTGATACCCCGGCCAAGCAGCGTAGACATCTACGCAGATAGCGGAAAGGATGGCGATGGAAAGTTTGCAACCACGCATAGGAATTGGCTGGGCGGACCAGGCATGAAGGGGTGAACCCCTCGGGCGGTACAAACGTAGTCCATCCATCCGCCACTTTATCGCCCGCGAATTTGAGTACTTGCAGGTGATATCCCCTGCCACCGCGCTCCAAGGCTATCGTCCAATTGCTCCCCTGTCGGCAGCCGCCGAAAAACCGCACCATCGGTGTTGAATCGTAAACGACATCCGTCGCATTGAAGGGACCTCCTTGAGGCGAGATTTCCCCGCCAACAGACTTTGAAGCCTGCGCGCGTATTTCGGCAGGTAGGTCCGACCAGGAGATATCGGGCGTGCAGACGCGTTCCTCTGCCTGGCTAAGGTAAAGAGCTAAAAGTATCTGCGCTAGCATTAGGTGGCGCCAAGCCAATGTATCGATTTTGCAAGTATGCCTCTAATGCCCAGGGAGGTCAAAGAGCTGTCGCCCCATGAACCAGAATGCTGATAAATGACGCTGCATTGATATCGTGAGCGACCTTTTTGCTGGCCAGTGAAAAGTTGAATGTAGAAGGAAACTCCTCGCCACCAAGACCGTCGGATATTGCATCCGGAAGGAAGTTACGCAACTTGAGCCCGCGGGTGAAAGAGGGCGATTGCATCCATTCATAGAAATCGGGATCCTGGAATGGAAGCGCGCCTTCCGACAAAGAGCGGTCCCTATGCGCCTTCCAGCGTGATGCTTCGCCGGCCAAGCCACCTACTTGCAAGATCCCTGGCCGCCTGAACGTCAGCAGTTTGGAGAGCGATTTCGTCACCTCCTCCGCCTGATATGCGTCGAGCAGCGCATTAAGCACTTTCTCAGCTGTTTGTACCTGGAGGTTGGTGAGTGAAGACGGCTTAACGCCACGCATCGAACCCTCGCCAAAAGCTTCCGCGAGAACAATCCATGCTTTTTGCTGTGAGCTATTCATTGCTTACCCCCTAGTGAGTGGTCTTCGCCGCATTGATCACTTCCTCACGCAGCATGAGCCACGTCCTTCCCGAAGAAACATCGATCATTTCAACTGACGTGATCTTGCTGTTGTTCAGCATGATTTCCGCAATCTCTTCAAGCTCATCAACAAGCACCGGATTGATGCCTTTCTGGCCCGACTGAAGCATCGGCTCCGCTCTTTTCACAAACTCTGCCGCCAGGCGCCGCTCGTGAACATAAGCCGTTACCTTACCCTCCAGGCTAGCGGCATATCGCTTTGAAATTTCGCGCCAGATGTCGCCCGTCAAGCTGCTCTGAGTCTTGCCAAACTGCTTGGAGTACAGCTCAAGAAAGCCCTCTTCCTTGAGGAGCATTTCCAGAGATACCAGGCCTTTGCCGCGCGCTACAACCTCGGCCGGCCTGGCGCCAATTTGAGACCAGAGAATAGCCTTACCCGAAGGAACATTGAATTTGATCTTGCCGATATAGGCCATCCATCCCGCACGGGTGGACTCACCCACGGCGGCCAATTGGGAAACCTTGGGCGCCGGCCGTGCGCGCATCAGAAGAATGAGGAGCGTATTAATCCCGATGATCGTGACGAAGGAGGCGAACGCTTGCCCCGCGCGATCAAACTCGTCCTGGCTGCTTGCATTGATTGCCAGCGAGTAGAAGCTCTTCGCATGACTCGCTGCTTCGATCGCGTCCTGACCGATCGTTGCGATGACAACGGTTCCAACCAGGATGTCGGCCGCAAAGCCAATGCCAAATGCATGCGCGGCCCCAATAGCCAGCAACGAACCGGCAATGACCGCCATGCTTTCATAAGTGAGAAGTGGCGCAAGACGTTGCTTGACGTCGGAGGGCAGAAGCGGCATCCCGCATTGAGCTGCCAGCAGAAGACGGGCGGCGACGTCTGTGGGCAAGTTGACAGTTTTCCCAGACTTCAGATGCGCGCCGGATACCGGGCCAGGCACAGCGTGACAGGTAAGGGCACTGGTGCCGCTATCCATCCATGTTGGACCGACTTTCGACGTGCAAATGGGGCCAGGCTGTCTCGGCATGATTCGCTCCGCGCTACCTCAAGATCTGAAGTATGGCAGCTAAAGAGCGAAAGTCCAGACGCGCACATGAAACGCAGCTTGCCAGTAGCTATAGTAATGCTAGTGTTGGCGCTGCGTGAATTCTGACCCACTCTGCTGATTGAAATTTGACCCAGGGCGGACATTGCCATTCTTTCCGGCAACTGTGGATAAGTGTAACAAAAAAGACAAGGGTGCCAGCGTTTTGCGCTGACACCCTTGTCTGGGTCTGACATCGCGGTTAATGGTATAAACGATTTATATTATTACTCAGATGGCGTGACTTCGTTGCTTCGACTGCGCTTTTGCTCCCGTTGGCGAATTCTTCCTTTAGCTGCCATGCTGCTATGTTGGAATCGATAGGATTCATTGCCGGTTTCAACGATGTGGCAGTGGTGGGTCAGGCGATCCAACAATGCTGTCGTCATCTTGGCATCGCCAAATACACCGGACCATTCCGCAAAGTTCAGATTAGTCGTGATGACGACACTGGTGTGTTCGTACAGCTTTGACAAAAGATGGAACAGCAGTGCTCCTCCGGCCTGGCTGAAAGGCAGATATCCTAGCTCGTCGAGAACCACCAGATCCACACGCTGTAGCACCGCCGCCAGTCGTCCCGCTTTGCCGTCGCGTTTCTCGCGTTCCAGTGTGTTGACCAAATCAACCGTTGAGAAGAATCGGGCTCGCTTCGCGTAGTTAGTGATCCCCGATATGGCGATGGCGGTCGCCAAGTGGGTCTTGCCGGTTCCGGGGCCGCCGACCAGAACAACATTTTGAGCGCTCTCAGTAAAGGCCAGTGTCCCCAGCTGCCGTATCAACTTCTGATCCACTCGTGAAGCTTCAAAATCAAAGCCAGCCAAGTCGCGATGCACTGGGAACTTTGCCACATGCATCTGGTGACGAACAGTGCGCATTGCTCGATCAGTGGTCTCAGCGTGCAATAGGTGCTCTAGCAGCCAACTGCTTGTTTCCAATGTGGCGCCTCCTTTGGCGACCAGTTCTCTCCAAGCTAAAGCCATGCCGTGCAGGCGCAAGCCCTTGAGTTCAACAGAAAGGTCACGCATGATCGTCCTCCGATTGAGCCAGTTCCCGCAGATTGTCGTAGCGCGCAGCATCGGCAAGCGGCGCCTCTGTTAGTTGCAGAGCCGTGGCAGCGCCTGGAGGTTGAGGGGTGCTGTGCAGCCTGGCGAGTACGTTTTCGACGTGTTCAACAGACAGGACACCTGATTCGACGACCAGTTCTGCTGCCACCAGCACGGCATCAAGTCCGGAGGCTGGGATGGCGGCCAGCACCTGCGCCATCAGTCGATCACCGCCGGGATGGCGGAGCAAGCCTTGTCGTAATTTCTGCAAGGGGGCAGGCAGGTCGCCAAACGGCGCTCCATTGCGCAACGCACCAGGCTTGCGTTCGATCAGAGAGATGTAATGCTGCCAGTCGTAACGCACGTCGCCGCGATCGGTAATTCGGACATGGCTGGCGACGATGGTGTCGCTAGCGGCAACGCAGACCCGATTAGGGTACAGGCGGGCGCTGACCACTTGGCCGGCCAACTCACAAGGCACGGAATAGCGATTGCGCGCTACAGTTACAAGGCAGGTTGAAGACACGCGCACCGACTGTTCGACGTACCCATCGAAAGGCGCTGGCATGGGCATCATGTGCAGTTGCTCTTGTTCCAGCATTTCCGCGACAGTGAATTCCCGGTGCTCTGGATGGCGCAGCTCTTGCCATAAAGCCCGGCAGCGATCACCTAGCCAAGTGTTGAGTTCCTCGAACGAGCCGAAACGACGGTTGCGGGCATCGATCCAGATTCTGCGCCGGCTGTCTTGGACGTTTTTCTCCACCACGCCCTTTTCCCAGCCAGCAGCGGTGTTACAAAAGTCCGGATCGAACAGGTAGTGCGCGCACATGACGGCGAATCTGGCGTTGACGATGCGCCCCTTGCCTTTGTTGACCTTGTCGACCGCTGTTTTCATGTTGTCGTAAATGCCGCGCCGGGCAACCCCGCCAAGTGCTGCCAGGCAGCGCGCATGGGCATCGAACAGCATCTCGTGGCCTTGGCTTGGATAGGCCACAAGCCAGAAGGCCCGACTGGCGCACAGCTTCATGTGGGCCACTTGCAGCTTTCGATAAACGCCGCCGATAACAATACCTTCCTCGCTCCAGTCGAACTGGAAGGCATCGCCTAGCTCGAATTGCAGTGGCACGAAGGCCTTAGGTTTTTTGCCTTCTTGCTGGCGCCATTCCCGGATGAACTTCGTTACCTGCGGATAGCAGCCGTTGTAGCCGGCGGAGCGGATCTGTGCAAATAATGCCTTCGCCGTCCGGCGTTCGTGCTTCGGGCGGTGCGCGTCGGCTTTCAACGCCTGGATTATCGAATCTCGATAGGGATCAATCTTGAGTGGGGCTGGACGCCGCTGATACTTCGGCGCTGCCTTAGGATCGGGCTTGCGCAGCCAGGCCCGGATGGTATTGCGGGACAGACCGGTGCGTTTCGCTATTTCGTGCAGTGAGAGCTTATCGCGCAGGTGCATGCGGCGGATCTTGCCTAACATTTCCATGGTGATCACCTATTAATCTCCTGCCTAAGTTATGGGCAGGGGTAGTAGAACACCTGGGTCAGTTTTCGATCAGCACACAGCGTCTAGGTGGGTCAATTTTCGGTCAGCGCCAACATCCGCCCAACGTGACAAGTAACTGGCTGCCGGAACGCGCAGCGTGGAGGCAGTCCAGTTGACTGCATGGTTAGCCATTTCGCCAGTCCTGTTCGATCATCTTGGTTAAGTCAACGTACAGCGACATCGGAAAGGGATGCTCAACCCACATCTCCAGATAGCCGTTTTCACCGTGCGTCTCAAGTAATTTTGCCGCGGCTGATTGGACCGCCTTCGCGAAATCAATGGGCTGGCATCGGAATTTGAGCAACGACTCTCCCTCCGAATTCGGTTTCCATCCACACAACTCTTGGAACTCAATTATTTCAACTTCTATTTCATTTGGTCGGGGACTAATCAACACCCAGCGATATTCACCGGGCTCTTCGTCAAATCCAAACGACACCGAATTGAATCCAGTCAATGCACCATTTGCAGCAAGAATCAAGTTTCGAAGCGCATTGGAAAGGTATGAAGCGCTTATCTCACAACGCTTATCTTCAACAGATATAACGCAGTCGGCCCATCCCTTCCCTGTAAGTTGATAATCGATCTCAAGCTTCATATTGGCTAACGTGATTGCTCAGCGGCGTGCGGAAGCGGGCAATGCCCGCTGTAGCGCGTCCGCTGGAGCGAAAGGTTAGGGAAATAGATTACCAAGGCTTCCACCATTTGCGTTTGGTAGTTGAGCCTTCTGGTGTTGGCTCGTCATCTTTGTAGCGTTCAGGCTCCGAGATTTCGATGCCCGATAGCCGCATTGCAGCCCGTACGTCTGAGTGAATGTCCTCAACATCAAACGGATCCATATCTTGTTTCACAAAGATTGAAAGTAGTTCGCTTGTGAAGTCGATTCGAAGCTCACGATCGGGAATGTTGGACTGAATCGACGGCCAAATTTCAACGAAGAGTTTGCTTCCGGAGCGCCAGCTCATTCCTTCTCCTAACGTGTGCGATAACCGGCGGCTGGAGCGCGCAGCGCGGAAGCCGTCCGGTTGATTAATAGGTTAGAGCGCATTTCGTAACTTTCCCTCGAACTCTAGCCAAGAATCTGCAATTGGCGTAGCGACGTCTGGAGCCATACCGATGAATGGCAAGCATACGACTTTTCCATCGACCGACAAGGCGAACATTTCTCCGCCGCCGCTGGTGCCGAAGCCCAAGAAGCCAGGCGCGTATTCAGCTACTTCGTAGTCGGAGTTGTAGGCTTCAATCTCACCAAGCGGCCAAAACTCACACGCAAAAGGATTTTCATCGAGATCGCAGCAAAGCGGCTTTCCCTCAGCGTGATACGACAGCAGTTCCTTAGGTACGCTCAACATAAACTCTAACGTTGGACGTAACCGGCCGTAGCAGCGCGAAGCGATGCGGAGGTCCGGTTGACGGAATGGTTGGGCGAATTGTGGCAAGCTCTAATCATTTGTACCCCTAACCCTCGGCCTTCGCCTCGGAGACGGCATTAGCCAGTTCTTCATCATACAGCTCCGTGTCGTCCGTGAACCCAGAAGCAATGCGTCGGTCAGCCTCCGGCAGAACCAAAGCCAGCGCAACGCGCTGGCGAATGAAAGTGGCGAGCGCATAGTTCGAGATGGCACCCACCGGAACCGCCCAATTCAAGCGACACCTTTCAATCAAGCTTGAATTGAAATTCGGCTCGACCCAAGGGCCTTCAACATCAGCAACGGAGCGCGTTTCCATTTAAGCGGCCCAACGTGGTGCTCAGCGGCGTGCGGAAGCGGGCATCGCCCGCTGTAGCACGTCCGCTGGAGCTAGATGTTGGACACGCGCGTGAACTGGCCGCGAAGAACCAGGCGACAGCGTGTCCGCGAATGCGCCCGCACGAACGCCAGCAAACCGCGCGTGCAGGCCCCTGCCACCAAACTGAGAACCGCCAGCGGCCCGAACGCGGACACTAGCCGTGCTGGCTGATTTGCCAACGGCCCAAGTGCCGAACGAAGTGGTCGAAGTCTGCATCATGTTCAAAGCGATGACCAACGTAAAGTGGACGTCAAAATGACGTTTTTCCGATTTAGGAGTATGACGGCTAACGCGCCAAACGCCAATCAACTACCTTTGTTGCTGGCGGATTCTGTCAAAACGCTGCCTAAATGCGGGCGGAAGGCGTCACCGTCGAAACACAAGTAACTATTCATCGAGAAGTTACAAAGAAAAAGGGCATGAATTTCTTCATGCCCTTTTGCGTTCGAGGTGAGGCCGCTTACATGCAATACCGCTCACGCAGCAGCTTCAACATCGCCACATTCTGATCCCACGCATTGCTCACCGGCTGCGCGGTGTAGGGCAGGGTGAAGGTGTACGGCGCGGGTCCGAATTCTGGCGTCAAGGTCATACGCTCGGCGCCGGCATTGCGGCGCAGTTCGACGATGCGGTCCCACCATGCCAGGTGTGCCTTAAGCGCGTCGGCGTTCTCCGGTGCGCGGAAGTCGGCGACTTGCGGACCTTGCGGGTGGCCGACGCGGGCGTGGATGTGGCGTACCTGCGGTAGCACGCGCGCCAGCATCGGCTCCTGGTCTTCCAGCAGCGATTCGCAGGCCACGCACCAGTGCGAGAGGTCGGCATTCAGCTGCAGCTGCGGCAGGCGGTCAAGGTAGGGCAGCAGCAGCATTGGATGGCCGCTGAAGCGGCTGCGGTGGATTTCGTGCACTACCGGCACGCCGTACTCTTTCGAGATATCGGCGGCGAGCGCGATCAGTTCTTCGTTCTGCTGCGGCGTGTACCAGTCCTTGCCGGTGTGCGAGTTGACCAGCACCGGCTGCACTTCGCAGGCGTTGCGCAGCAGCTCGCCGAGCGCCTGTTTGTGGGCGGCGAAGTCGCTGTGGAACACTGTCTCCCATTGGGCGACAATCAAATCCAGCCCGGCGTTGGCGATCTTGTAGACCCAGTTGTCGCGCTGTGCGCGGTCCAGCGGCAGCGACATTTCGATGCCGTCGAAGCCTGCTTCCTTTACCTTGGCGATGAAGACGTCCGGCGGCAGGTCGTTGCTGCCCCAGTGCGGTGCGAAGATGCTGATTTTCACAGGAAGCCTCGCACAGGGAAGGAGGCGTCGCGCTGGATCCAGTTACGCTTGGAGTATTCGGTGCGGCCGTCGGTCACGTGCAGGGTGTAGGCGTGGCGCGAGATTGGCGAGCGGTTCGGGGCGCTGTAGTGCGGCAGCAGGCCGTGGAAGCAGACCAGCGAGCCGGCCTTGCATTCGAGCGGCACGGCGGTGGCGTCGGTCGGCCATGGGGTGCTGTCCAGTTTTTCCACGCTGACCTTGTCGCCTTCGCGGATGAAGCGTTCGCGCAGGGGCGAGCGGTGGCCGCCCGGCTCTGCCCACATGCAGCCGTTTTCCAGCGTGGCGTCTTCCAGCGCGAACCAGAAGGTGGTGACGCTGATCGGGGTGGTGTCGAAGTAAGTGGCGTCCTGGTGCCAGCGTACCTCGCCGCCAATGCCGGGCTGCTTGAAGATGTACATGGACTGCCATACCTGCGGTTCGGCCAGGCCAATGTCGCGGGCGATCTGCTCCAGGCGTGCGTCGGCGGTGAAGGCGCGGAAGGCTGGGTCCAGGTCGTGCATGGCGTGGCCGATCTTGTTGATCGACAGTTCCTTGGCTTGTTTCAGCTGGCCGTCCGGGCCGAAGGCTTCTTCTTCAAAGAAGCAGCGCACGGTGTTGTCGGAGGCGAGGAAGTAGTCGTCGGCTTTCTTCTCTTGTTCCTTGGTGGTGAAGATGCCTTGGGAGACGGCCGGGTCGAAGTCGTTCACGACTTGCGCGGCGCGGGCGCGCAGGGCGGCAATTTCGGCGGCGGTCTTGAAGCCGGGGATGACGATGAAGCCATCTTTGGCGTATTGGGCTTTCTGAGCGTCGGTCAGCATGGGAAGTGCTCCTTTTCTTAATGTAGATCATTGTAGGGAAGCGATTGGTTGCGAACAATGCGCAAACAGTTGACACATTGTTTCCAATATGGAGACAATCAAGGCTATGGACCAGCTCAAGGCAATGGAAATCTTCGTGGAGGTGGCGCGTCAGCGCAGCTTCAGCGGCGCGGCGCGCCGGCTGGGGATGTCGCGCGCCATGGTGAGCAAGCATGTGATCGCACTGGAGGAGAAGCTGAATGCGCGCCTGCTGCACCGCTCCACGCGCGACGTGAGCCTGACCGATGTGGGGCAGGCTTACCTGGAGCCTTGTGCGCTGGCGGTGCTGCAAGCGCAGGAGGCGGCGCGGGTGGTCACGCATGCCGGCATTGAGCTGGCGGGGCCGCTGCGGATCCAGGCGCCTTCCAGTTTTGGCAGCGAGTGGCTGGCGGATGCGGTGGCGCGTTTCAGCCTGCCGCACCCGCAGCTGGCGCCTTTGCTGCACGTGGATGATGCGCTGCTTGATCCGATCGAGCATGGCTTTGACCTGACCATCCGTGTGGGCGGCATCCCGGATAGCCGCGCGCTGGCGATTCGGCCGTTGGCGCCTTGCCGGGGCGTGCTGTGCGCTTCGCCTGCCTATCTGGCGCGGGCGGGGCGGCCGGAATCGCCGGAAGACCTGCATCGTCACCAGTGCCTGCATTTCAGCCATCTGACGGGTGGTGTGGCCTGGCACTTTGCGCGCGGCGAGGAGCAGACGACGGTGCGGGTTGCGCCGTCGTTCACGGCGAATAATGGCCTGGTGCTGCAGCACGCTGCGCTGCGCGGGCTGGGTATTGTCTACACCACCACCTTCCTGGCCTGGCGCGACATTATCGAGGGGCGCCTGGTGCCGGTGCTGCAGGGCTGGGAGCTGCCGTTGAACCACTTGAGCGCTTTGTACCCGGCCACGCGCCAGCTATCGCCGAAGGTGAGGGCGCTGATCGATTTCCTGGTGGAGGAGTATCAGCCGGTGCCGCCCTGGGATCGCGCACTGGCGGAAGCGGGATTGCTAAATATATAATCTCGGGATGATTCAATCCCGTCTTCAAAACGTGGATGCCTTGCGTGGCTTTGCGCTGCTGGGCATCCTGGCTGTAAATGTCTGGGCCTTCGCCGATCCCTACTACCGCAGCGGTACCGAAAATACGCATTATGCGAGCCTGTTGGATCAGCTTGTGCGCTTTGCGGTGGGGCTGCTTTTTGAGGGCAAATTCTATTTGCTGTTCTCGCTCCTGTTTGGCTATAGCTTTTCTTTGCAGCTGGATGCGGCGCAGCGTGCCGATACAAGCTTCAAGGCGCGCATGCTGCGTCGTGGCCTGGGCCTGTTCGGTCTAGGCGTGCTGCATGGATGCCTGTTGTTTGATGGCGATATCCTGAACAGCTATGGCTTGCTTAGCATCGTTCTGCTCGCATGGCACCACCTGCCGCCGCGTCGGGCAATCAAGCGAGCCATATGGCTGGTAGTGGTGTCGGCTTTATTGTTTGCTGCTTTGGGGGCAATTGCGTTCTTCATCGACGACGATCGTGCGGCGAAGGCGGCCGAACTCGGGGCGAAGCTGACGGCGTTCCACGGCAGTGCAGCGGCCGCGCAGGCTTACTTTATGGGACAGTTCCCGCTCAATCTCGCTAACCTGCCGTTTATGGGGGCAAGTTCGCTGGCGATGTTCGTGCTTGGCTACTCGGCGGGTCGTGAGCGTCTGTTGGCGCGCGTGGAGGAGTTCCGGCGTTTGCTGCCGCGCGTGTTGTGGATTGGTTTGCCGCTTGGCCTGGCTGGCGCGTTTGGTGAGGCGTTTGCCAACACCTTCTATCCATCCATGGCCAGCGGCTTGCTGGGTGTTGCGGACAATATGGTGACGGGGCCGTTCCTGACGGCTTCGTACGTTGCGCTGATGCTGATGCTGTTTGATACCGCAGCCGGCGCGCGCGTGCTGGCCGTATTGGCGCCGATGGGGCGCCTGGCCTTGAGCAATTACCTGATGCAGTCGGCGATCCTGGCCGTGCTGTTCACCGGCTATGGCTTCCGCTTGTGCGACCGCGTTCCGCCGCTGGGCGTGGTGGGCATTGTATGCGCCATCTTCTTTGGACAAATGGCGCTCAGCGCCTGGTGGATCAGGCGCCACACCTATGGCCCGGCCGAATGGCTGCTGCGCGCTATAACCAACTGGTCCTTCAGGCCATCCCGGCAACGCGCAACAATTGGGTCTTGACCTTCCAACGATAGCAATGTCTACAGTCCTCTCATCGATACTTTTGAGGAGGATTGCATGTTTCGCACACTTATTCTTGTTGCTACGCTGGCGCTGGGTGGCTGCATGTCGCCGCCGGTTGACCTGGACCTTTCGCGTGAGCGCGCCACTGTGGACCATCGCTATGCGGTGAAGGTGCGGCCGATGGGGGAACCGATCGCGCTTGGCAAGCTGCACTCGTGGGAAGTCAGCGTCAGGCAGCCGTCCGGCCAGCCGGTGACCGGCGCACGCTTCGCGGTGGATGGCGGCATGCCGCAGCATCACCACGGTCTGCCTACGCAGCCGCAGGTGACGCGCGAACTGGGTGACGGGCGTTATCTGCTGGAGGGTGTCAAATTCAGCATGTCGGGCTGGTGGGAACTCAAGCTGAAAATTGATGCTGCGCCGGGCCCCGACAAGGTGACCTTCAACCTGGTGCTGCCATGAGGCGGCTGGTTTTCTTTTGCTTCGCCGTTATGCTCGGAGCCGGTGCTGGGGCGGCGGATTGGAACAAGGACGAGCGCGCAATCCTCGCGACGCTCCGTCTCAGCCAGCTGCCGCCAACGCCGGCCGATCCTTCCAGCCGCGTGGAAGGCAAGCCGCAGGCAGCCGCTTTGGGCAAGCGGCTGTTTTTTGACCAGCGCTTAAGCAGCAACGGCAAGATTTCCTGCGCCAGCTGCCATGATCCGAAGCAGCAGTTCCAGGATGGGAGGCCGGTGGGACAGGGCGTCGGCACCGGCATCCGGCGCACCATGCCGGTCACCGGCACGGGCCATAGTGCCTTCCTGTTCTGGGATGGCCGTAAGGACAGCCTGTGGGCGCAAGCGCTTGGTCCGCTGGAAGACGGTGCGGAGCATGGCGGCAACCGCCTGGCATTCGCGCGCCTGGTGCAGCAGCATTACCGCACCGACTACGAAGCCCTGTTCGGCGCCTTGCCCGATATGCAGCACCTGCCGGCCGAAGCGAGCCCGCTTGGCACGCCGGCCCAGCAGGCCGCGTGGAAGGCGATGGACAAGGCCTCGCAGCAGGAGATATCGCGCGTGTTCGCCAACATCGGCAAGGCGATTGCCGCATACGAAAAGACTTTGCACTTCGGCGCCTCGCGGCTGGACCAGTACATCGACGGCGTGCTGGCGAATGACAAAACGGCGGAACAGCTGCTGACCGTATCGGAGAAGAACGGATTGCGCATCTTCATCGGCGCGGGCCGCTGTGTGACCTGCCATAACGGGCCCATGCTGACCGACAATCAGTTCCACAACACCGGCATTGCCCCGCACGGACCGATGCCGCAAGCGCTGGGCCGCCGCGCCGGCGTGGCAAAGGTGCTGGCGGATGAATTCAACTGCCTGGGCCTGTTCAGCGACGCCAAACCGGAGCAATGCGGTGAGCTGCGCTTTATCGCCGACAGCCCGGCCCTGGAGGGGGCGTACAAGACGCCCAGCCTGCGCAACGTCGCCACACGCGCGCCGTACATGCACGCCGGCCAGATCGGCAGCCTGAGCGCGGTGGTGGCGCATTACCGCGCCGCGCCAAAGGCCAGGATCGGCAAGTCCGAACTGGAGCGCCTCAAACTGAGCGAGCAGGATGTGCGCGACATTGCGGCTTTCCTCACAGCCCTCGATAGCCCGATCAAGGAACAGCGATGATGCCTTTGTTGACTGGGGTTTTGCTGGCGCTGGCGACAGCCATCGGCGGCTGGGTGGTGGGATTCACCCGCGAGCGCGGATTTTTCCCCGTGGTGCTGATCGTGATCGCGACCTACAACCTGCTGTTCGCGGTCATGGCGGATTCACCGGGAACGCTGCGGCCGGAACTTGATGCCGCCATCGTGTTCCTCGCCCTGGCGGTTGCCGGCTACAAACGCTCGCTTTGGCTGGTGGCGCTGGGACTGTTCGCGCACGGCGTGTTCGATGCATTCCACGGCCGCCTGATTGCGAACCCCGGCGTGCCGGAGTTCTGGCCCGCATTCTGCGCTGGCTACGACCTGGCGTTCGCCGCCTGCTTGTCGCTGCTGCTGGCGTCCGGCGCCCAGCCACCGTCGCGGTAGACCTGCTGGTCGTCCAGGTAGACCGCGTCGGTCTGGACAAACACGTCCACGTGGAAGCGCGCGTCCTTGCGCTTGAACTGGGGCTTCTGGTACTGGCCATGCTTGGCGCCCAGCGAGAGGTGGATGCCGCACATACGTTCGTAGGTGCCGATATCGTCCACCGTGCGCTCGCGGGAAAACGCGCGGTTCATGCCGAAGCCCAGCTCGCGCACCCACACCTCGCCTTCGTGCGAACGGATAATCGACAGCATATTGTCGAATTCCGGCGTGCTGTTCTCGGCTCCGACCACGCGGCCTTTTTCCACGATCATGGTGATCGGCGTGGCAGGGCGGTTGACGTGGAAGGTGGTGTCGCCGAACACGAACACCTTGCAGCGGCCGTTGACCGCTTCCAGGTCTTGCGCCTCGGTGAAGACTTCGCCGATCGGGAACAGGCCGCCCACATTTTTCATGGCGCTGTAGTCGCCGATATTCAGCTTGGCCTCTTCGAATGGAGAAGCCCACACCAGCCGTTCGCCGCCGCTTTCCACCACGCCCGACTGGGCGCGGTCGATGCGCGCCTTCAGCGCGTGGCCCACGCCGCGGTAGTAGGCCGGATCGTAGGCCAGGGCGTCAATGTAGACCAGCCCCTGCTCGCCCGGCATGCGCGACAAGTGCATATGCTCGATCACCTTCAGGCCGCGCTTGAACAGCTCCATGCGGATGCGGTATTCGTTCAGGCGGAAGCTGGTGGTCTGCACCAGCACCACCAGGTCGCCCGCATTCAGTTGCTCGAAAGCCGCAAGCACGGCGTCCGGCTGTACCGTGTCGAAGTCGATAAAACGGCCCTCCGGCAGGGCCGCGCGATAGGCGGCGGCCAGCACCTCGGACAGCGCGCTGCGCTGGTCGAAAACCACTAAGGCCTGTTGTGGCGGGGCGTATTCAATGGCGTGGGCCAGCAGGTCGCTTACATGGCGGGCTGCCGAATCCCATGCGGCAGGTGGAAAAGGCGTCATTTTGGGGCTATAAAGAGGATGAGGCCTGCGCATTATACGGCGTGCCGCCGCTTGTACCGGGAAGGGGGCCGATGTAGAATCGGACAAATATAGCCGGAAAGAAACATTTCTAACCATATCCGGCCCACCATCTTGCGGGGAGCAGCAATGGGTGTACAGTTTGGCCAGGACTTGCCGCAGCAGCGGCCCGACAAGGAGGATAGCCGCGCGGCCGTCTTCGTCCCTACCATCAACGCCAAGGAAGACATCCTGGCAGCCGTACGCAAAGGCGCTGCGGTGGTCGGCTTCGGCAACCACGACCATACGCTGACCATCTATTACGAGAGCAACCGCTTCAACGAGCCGGCGCTGGCCAAGTGGGAGCACAAGGCGCGCAAGGCATATGACCGCCTGCTCGACAACCTGCCGACCACCTCGAAGATGGTCTGCAAGCCGGAAAACTTTGAGCAGGTGGGCTATATCAGCACCAAGGGCATCACCATCCGCCGCCGCGCCAGCCTGGATCGCTGGCTGGAGTATTCGGAAGCCCAGGACAGCGCGCCGGAAGGCGATACCGTCGCCTTTGCCCCGCCACCGCCACCGAAAAAGATCATCGCCGAATAAGTGCTACCATCTGCCGCATGGCTCTGACCCTTGCAGCCGGCGGCGCTGTGTTGTTGCTGTTGCTGGCATCCAACGTCATCAGACGCATTTTCGTGCGCCATGCCCGCGCGCGCGGCACCGAAATGGACGCTGCCGACACGGCCGGCTGGCTGGTGTTCTTCGCGGTAATCTTCCTCGGCGCTGCGGCGCTCGGCCTGCTCAACCCTTCCAAATTCCTTAGCCTGGCGTTTTGCAGCACCTTGCTGGTGTTCGGCGTGGCCGCCCTGGTTGGCGCCTTCGTCATCGGCCGCCGTTAGCCTCTTCCTGCCAGGCCACGGGGATGTTGCGGATCTCACTGCCATTCCAGGCCATTACCAGCCCCTCCACCCGTTTGCCGCCCTGCTCATTGGACACCTTCAGCGCCGCCACGTGGTAGCGGTAGTCGGGACCGAAGCGGCGCTCGGCGTCGCGCAGCGCGCGCTCGGCTGCTTCGCCATGCAGCAGCAGCGAGAGCATCACGCACACCAGGGCGGACAAGGCGGCGCCGCTTGCGGCCGGCAAGCCCATATGGCGCGGCTTGTGGCCGGCGGCGCGGCGCGCGGCCAGCACGGCGGGCGCGCCCAGGGTGCGGTTTAGCCAGTAGAGGATGAACAGCCAGATCGCGCTGGTGGCCAGCGAGGGCAGCATGCGCGGTTGCAGTTTGAGCTGGGTCAGGGTCAGGTCGACCGGTTGCATCAGGGGCCAGGCCAGCAGCATTACGCCCAGCGCGCACAGGCCGAACACGGCCAGCCAGCGCACGGCGGAGGCGACGTGCAGGCTGCCGAACAGCAAGCCGATACCGGCTGCTGCGCCGAGCAGAAAGAGGCCGGACCGGATGGCCAGCAGGTCGCAGGCGCCCAGCACCACAAGCACCATGCCCGCCCGCTTAAGGATGGGAATGTGCGCGTCCATGGGACTATTCTAGCGTAAGATTTTGCCTATGCAGGACGTAAAGGAGACAACATGAAAAGCATGATGACGGTGCTGTGCACGGTGCTTGCGCTGGGCGCGGCCAGCGGCTGCCAGAAGCCGGAAGACAAGCGGGTCGGCCCGGCCGAGCAGGCCGGCCGCGAACTCGATAAAGCCGCCGTCAAGGCCGGCGAAAAGCTGGAGCAGGCTGGCGACAAGCTGGATGCAGCTGCGCAGAAGGCGGGCGAAAAGCTGAACAAGGCCACCGAGAAGATCGGCGAAAAGGTCGAGGAGGCGGGCAAGGAAATCCAGGAATCCGCCCGCGAGGCGCGCAAGGAAAAGAACTAGTTGCCGGCTTTGGTCTTGAGCGGCACCACGTTGGATGGCGGCGGCTCGTCCGGCGCGCCGCCCAGCACCAGGGTCAGGTCGACAAAGCCTGAGCGCCAGGCCTGTTCCAGGTTCTGTTCGATGGCTTCCATCGAGGTCTGCTCGAAGTTTTCGAAGCCGCGTACGCCGTAAGCGCGGTTGCGGCCATGGGCCTTGGCCAGGTACAGCGCCATGTCCACCAGGTTGACCGCGCGTTCCCACGGCAGCGGCGTGCCGCCCGGCGCCAGCGGGAACGGGGCAAAGCCGACCGACACGTTGACGTGGATGGTGTGGTCCTGGAACTGCACCGGCTGCGAGCCGATGCAGGCCAGGATGCGGCGTGCGATTTCGTCCACGCCATTGCGCGGGATGGCAGGCAGGAAGGCCAGGAATTCTTCGCCGCCCCAGCGCACGATCATGTCGGTTTCGCGCAGGGCAATGCGCAGGCTTTCCGCAATCATCTTCAGCACGGCGTCGCCGGCGGCGTGGCCGTAGGTGTCGTTCACGTGCTTGAAGTGGTCCACGTCCAGCAGGAACAGGGCGCCGACGATATCCTCGCCGTTCACGCCGCGCCGCTCCACCTGGTTATGCGTGCGCATGTACTCCTGGAAGTGGCGGCGGTTGTACAGCGAAGTCAGTGGGTCGAGCGAGGACTGCGCCTTCAGCTCCAGGTTCTTCACTTCCAGCTGGGCATTGGCCTGGCGCACTTTGCGGTACAGCATGCCGACGATCACCGCGGCCAGCGCAAAAACCACGGCCAGCAGCCACCAGATGCGCTGCTGCAGGCGGCGCGCATTCAGTTCGGCGCCCTTGGCTTCGTTCTCGTGCGACAGCGATTCGATCTGGCGTTTCTTCTTCTCGGTGTCGTACTTTTCCTGCAGCTCCCACATCGCTTTCTTGCGCTGGGCTTCGAACAGTTCGTTGGAGATGGTGCGCTCGCGGTGGTAGGCCTCGACCGCGCCCTGGAAGTCGCCTACGCGTTCCAGCGCCTGGCCGTACTCGGTCAGCAGGGCCTGCAGCTCGGGCTTGTCGCCGGTCTTCTCGTAGTAGGCCATGCCCAGCGCGAAGGACTTCTTGCCCTCCGCGACCTTGCCGGTGCCCATATAGGCCTGGCCGGCGTTGATGCGGGCTGTGGCTTCAATGGAGGCGTCGCTGGCGTCGCGCGCGGCGGCTGCGGCCTCGTTGGCGTAGCGCAGCGCGGTGCCGAATTCGTGCTGCTTGAGGTTGATGTCGGACAGGTTGACCAGCGTGGTGGCAAACATGCGCTTGGCGCCGATCTTGCGGGTCAGCTCAAGGTTGTTCAGCAGCGCGCGCATGGCGCGCTTGTAATGGTGGGTGTCGATGGCCAGGCCGTATTCGGTGTTGTTGGCGAGCGTCATGCGGCCGGGCGAATTCAGCGCCTCCGATACTTCCACGGTTTCGGCCAGCGCTTCCCAGGCCTTGTCGTACTCGCGCATCTGGGTGTAGAGCAGGGTGAGGGCGTTCAGGGCGCTGGCCAGCGGCACCTTGTCGTTCTCAATCTGCTGCGCCAGTTCCACCGCAGACTGCAGGCGGTTCAGTGCGACCGGGTAGTTGCCCTGTTCGGCGTAGCTCTGGCCAGCGGTGATGGTGGCCTGCACGCGCAGCACCATGTCGCTGGTGGTATTGGCAACCTTTTCCGCTTCAAACGCTAGCTCGTGCGACACCTGGCGCTCGTTCATTGACGAACGCACATAGGCTTTGGTCAGCAGGCCCTTGGCGATGATGATCTTGTTGTCCTGGGAGCGGCCGAAATCGTGCAGTTCGGTGGCCAGTGCCAGCGCGCTGTCGAATTTGCCGAGGAAGCGGTGGGTCAGTGCCAGTTGGGCCAGGAATTCGGCGCGGGTCAGGGCTGGGGCGCTGCGCGCCTGCGGCTCCATTTGCTGCAACTGCACAAGGGCCTTGTCGGGAACGAAGCGGACCTGCTCGCGGATCTGGGCGATGTCCTCGTCCAGCGGCGACTGGGCCAGTGCGCACAGGGGCGCAAGCAGGCAGGCGCCCACCAGCAGGTGAAGGCGCTTGAAAAAGGTCGAAACCGGAAAGCCTGCCAACTTGGGTCCTTGGGTGTCGCGTGAGCAATATATGCGACCCATTATATGCCTGTTGCAGGCTGGAAATCCGCTTTGTGACTCACTATTTACGTGGGAGTGGCGAGAACTGTGGGGAAAATGCAAGTGGAATTTCCACTAGTGTAACTAAAGCCCAATATTGCAATTCATCCGGCGAATCCGGCTGTTCGTCGCACGGGCGCTGCGCCGGGGCGGCGGCGCCGCTACAGTCGCTCCATCTTTTATATCGGAGCGCACAAAATGCTCGAATTACGCAATGTCAGCAAGGCTTACCGCGACCTGAAAGCGGTCGATGACGTCACCCTGAAACTCGGTACTGGCGTGGTCGGCCTGGTCGGCCACAATGGCGCCGGCAAGACCACCCTGATGCAGCTGGTAGCCACGCTGGCGCGGCCAACGGCGGGCAGCATCCTGTTCGATGGCGTCGATATCGTGCGTAAGCCCGATGCCATGCGCAGCCGCCTGGGCTTCCTGCCGCAGGAGTTCGGCGTGTATCCGAACCTGACGGCGCTGGAATGCATGCAGTATTTTGCGGCCCTGAAGGGCGTGCGCGATCCGGCCCGCATCCGGCACTTGCTGGAACTGGTCAACCTGGCCGAGCATGCGGGGCGGCCGGCGGCGTCCTTCTCGGGCGGCATGCGGCGCCGCCTGGGCATTGCGCAGGCGCTGCTGAACGATCCCGATATCCTGATCGTGGACGAACCGACGGCGGGCCTGGACCCGGAGGAGCGCCTGCGCTTCCGCCGCCTGCTGTCGGAGCTGGGTTTCGGCAAGCTGGTGATCGTGTCGACCCATATCGTGCCGGACGTGGAAAGCATTGCGGGCCAGCTGGCGATCATGCGCAAGGGGCGCCTGCTGGCGCTGGAGACGCCTGACGACATCCTGCAGCGTGCGCGAGGCCAGGTGTGGCAGGCCAGCGTCGATGCGGAGGAGTACGAGTCGCTGCGCAGCCAGCTGCATGTGCTGCAGGCGCAGCGCCAGGGGGCGCAGGTGCAGCTGCGGGTGGCGCACCCGGGCCTGCCGTTCGCGGGGGCGCAGGCGGTGGAGCCCAGCCTGGAAGAGGCGTTGATGGCGCAACGCTATGCGCTGGCGGAGGCGGCATGAACTGGCACGCCTTGCGCGTTATCGCGCTGAACGAGGTGCGGCTGCGCATGCGGCGCCTGTCGACGCTGGTGGTGTTGCTGGCGGCCGTGGGCCTGTGCTGGCTGGCCATTGCCGATCCTTCGGGCGGCGCCACCATGATGGTGATCAACAAGAAGCGCGTGCTGTACACCAGCCAGGCGCTGGCTTTCGGCAGTGCGCATATCGCGGGCATGATGATCGGGCTGGCCGGCTTCTACCTGCTGCGCGGGCGTACGGCGCAGGACCTGGAGAGCGGCATGGGGGCGGTGATCGGCGCCACCGGCGCGGATAATTCCTTGCTGTCCGTCGGACGCTGGCTGGGCGGCGTGGCCTACTTGCTGGTATGTGTGCTGGCCTACCTGGGTTCGACCCTGGCCTTGCATGCGCTGCGCGGCGAGGGGGCGGTGCAGCTGCTGATCTACCTGCAGACTTACGCCCTGATGCTGCTGCCGATTGTGAGTTTTTGCGCGGCGTGCGCGGTCTTGTTCGACAATATCGGGCCGCTGGTGGGCAAGCGCGGCGATGTGCTGTTCTTCTTCATATGGTGCATGCAGTTTGGCGCGGTGGCGGGTGTGATCGAGAGTCCGGACACCAGTTGGCCGATACTGTTCGATTTTTCGGGCGTGTCGGTGGCGGTGACAACGCTGCGCGACCATTATGCGACCACCTATTTTGCGATGGGGCGGCATGGCTTCGATCCGGCGGTGGCGCCGATCGTGATGCCGGAGTCGTTCTGGACCCTGCGCGCGTTTGGCTTCCGCAGCGCCACGCTGCTGCTGTCGCTGCTGGTGCTGGTGCCGGCGGTGCTGTTCTTCCACCGCTATTCTCCGGACCGTGTGCGCCAGCGTTCGGCGCGCGGCAACCGTTTGTTGGCGCTGGCGGATCGTGCGCTGCGTCCGGTGGGCTGGCTGGTGCGTCCTTTGCCGGCGCTGGCAATGCGGGTTCCGGGCTTTGCCGGAGAGGTGCTGGCCGAGGTGGCGCTGGTGCTGGCCATGTCGCCTGCCGCCACGCTTGTTTTGCTTGGCACCGGCGCGGCTGCATTGCTGGCGGACGGCCCGGCGCTGGCGGGTGTGATGACCCTTGGCGTGGTGGGGTGGGGCGTGCTGGTATGCGGCATCGTGCCGCGCGACTGGCAGAACGGGGCGGATGCCATGACCGGCGTGCTGCCAGGTGGTGCGGCGCGCCGCTATCTGCGCCAATGGAGCGCGAGCCTGGTGCTGGCTGCGCCGCTGGCTGTGGTGGCGCTGCGCTGGGCTGCGCATGAGCCGGCGCGTGCTGTCGCGGGGCTGGCTGGGGTTGTGGCGCTGGCGTCGGCCGCCAGCCTGTTGGGGGGCTTGACGCGTGGGGCGCGCCTGTTCCTCGCGCTGTTCCTGTTCACATGGTATGTGGCGCTCAATTCGGCGAAGGTTTCTTCGCTGGATATGGTGGGCTTCAACGGCGCCGCCACCTTTGCGACGGCGGCGGCGTGGGGCTTGGCTGGGATGCTGGTGTGGATGGCGGGGCTGGCCTACAGCCGCCGAAGCGCCTGACCCGTGCCGCCGGTTTGCGCGGCAGGCTCGGGACGGCGCAGCGCTACCGCGTGACGATCAGAACTCTTCCCACTCGTCCGCGGCGGCGGCCTGGCGGGCCGGCGCGCGGGGGGCGGGACGTGGTGCGGGACGGGCGGCGTTAGGGCGGGCTGGCGCTGGCCGTGCCGGCGGCTGCAGCGCGGTGACGGTGAGCGCGCTGGAGCTGCGTGGCGCGGGCATGCCCGCCATCCCACCGCTCTTGAGGCGGAAGATGCTGACCGCCTGGGCCAGCGCCTGCGCCTGTTCCTGCAAGCTTTCGGCGGCAGCAGCCGCCTCCTCGACCAGCGCCGCATTCTGCTGCGTGATCGCATCCATCTGCCCGATCGCCTGGTTCACTTCCCCGATACCGCTGCTTTGCTCCTGGCTGGCGCTGGTGATCTCGCCCATGATGCCGGCCACCTTGTGCACCGAATCCACGATCCGGTGCATGGTGTCGCCCGCCGCATCGACCAGCCGGCCGCCTTCCTCAACGCGCGCCACCGAAGCCCCGATCAGTTCCTTGATCTCCTTGGCCGCCGCAGCGCTGCGCTGCGCCAGGTTGCGCACCTCCGACGCCACCACCGCAAACCCGCGCCCCTGCTCACCGGCGCGCGCCGCTTCCACCGCCGCGTTCAGCGCCAGGATATTGGTTTGGAACGCAATCCCGTCGATCACACCGATAATGTCGTTGATACGCGCCGAGCTGTCCTTGATAGCGCCCATGGTGCTCACCACCTGCGCCACCACATCGCCGCCTTGCTCCGCCACCTGCGCCGCTTCCGCCGCCAGGTGGTTGGCCTGCTGCGCATTGGTCGCATTCTGCTGCACGGTATCGGTCAGCGTCTCCATCGCGCTTGCGGTTTCCTCCAGTGAGGAAGCCTGCGACTCGGTGCGCGCCGACAGGTCGGCATTGCCGGTCGCGATTTCGCTGGTGGCCACCGTCATCTGGTCGGTGCTGCCGCGGATATTGCCAATCATATCGGCCAGCCCCTGGTTGATATGCTCCATCGCATTCAGCAGCTGGCCGATCTCGTCGCCACGGCCGGTGTCGATGTCCTGGCTCAAATCGCCGCCCGCAATGCACTCCGCCGTATCGATCGCCTGCTGCAGGCCGGAGCGGATATAGCGGTAGGCAAACAGCAGGCAGGCCACGGAAGCAATCACCGACAGCGTCTGCAGCACTTGCGCCAGGAACTGCGCCTTGTCGAACGCCGCGCTGGCCGCCGCCACCTCAGCCCCGGTACGTTCGTCCAGCAGGGCCAGGAACTCATTCACCGGCTTCATGATCTTGGCCTTGTTCTGGTGATAGGCCTTGTCGTGCATGATGCGGCGGGCCATGTCCAGGTCCGGCTCCGCCTCGCGCGTGAAGCCGCCCTTGCCGTCATCGAACTTGCCCTTCACCGCGTTCATGGCAATGACTTCGGTGCGAACCAGTTCGTTGGAGTTGGCCTCGGCCTCTTTCAGCTTGCCGAATTCCTGGTCGGTGAAACCGGCGCGCTTCATCAGCTCGGACAGCGCGATGGTCTGCCCCGAGGAAGCCGGTACCGGCGCACCAGCCGCCACAAAATCCCAGTAGATGCGTTCGTAGTTGGCCGGACGCGGTTTCTGGCCGTTGCGGATGGCCAGGATGTCCATGTACTGCTGCTCGTAGGCCGCCTCGCCCGACACCACATACACCCGCGCCAGGCGGGTCAGGTCATCGGAGCTTTGCCGCAGTTCGTCGGCCAGGAGGTAGGACTGGTAGCGCGAATCCGCCGCGCGTTTCGCTTCCGCCTCCTTGTTGGAAACGCGGATCAAGGCCAGCATCGTCAGGGCTGCCAGGACGACGGTTACGGCGAAAAACGCGATGAAAATGCGCTTGATAGATAAGTTCTTTGACATGGTACTGTCCCCATTGCTTTCTTTCGGAAAGAGCACTCTAGGGACAGCATACGCCGGCTACAAATCTACTAGTAACACTTTTTAAAACTAGGCCGCCAGCTGTTGTAAAAGATAGAGACGCTGGTAGAAACCATTCTCAATTTGCATCAAATCCTCGTGCGGCCCCTGCTCGACGATGCGGCCGTGGTTCAGCACCACGATGCGGTCCGCCTCGCGGATGGTCGACAGGCGGTGCGCGATGGCGATGATGGTGACCTGCCCGCGCAGCTCATTCAGCGCCACCTGCACGATCTGCTCGGTGTGCGAATCGATGCGCGAAGTCGCCTCGTCCAACAGCAGGATGCGCGGTTTGCCGGCCAGCGCGCGGGCAATCGCGATCAGCTGCTTCTGTCCCGAGGACAGGCGCGAGCCGCCTTCACCCATGACGGTATCGTAGCCGTCCTCCATCGCCATGATGAAATCATGACAATGCGCGGCGCGCGCGGCGGCCTCGATCTCCTGCTGCGACAGGCCGCGGCCCATATCGATATTCTCGCGCGCCGAAGCGGCCAGCAGGAAAGGGTCTTGCGGCACCAGGCCGACATCGGCGCGGAACTGCTCGTTGTCGATTTCGTCCAGCAGCATGCCGTTCATGCGGATGCTGCCGTGCGGGGCAGGGTAGTAGCGCAGTAGCAGCGACAGCAAGGTCGACTTGCCGCTGCCGGTGTGGCCGACGATGCCGAAGAAAGCGCCCTGCGGGATCTGCAGCGACAGGTCATGCAGAACGCGCTGGCCCTCGATGTACTCGAAATCCAGGTTGCGGATATCGGCCGCCGGCGCTCCATCGTCATTGGCAGCGTGGCGCGCATGGCTGCCTGCGGCGAGGTGTTCCGTTGCTTGCGCTTCGCCCAGCAGGATCGCCACGCGCGACGTTGCCACCACCGATTGCTGCAGCTGGCTGAATTGCATGGTGATCTGGATCAGCGGCTCAATCACGCGCGCAATGTAGTTGATGAAGGCATACAGCACGCCTACTTCCGCCGCGCTCATATCGCGCTGGCCGAACATGAAGATCACGGATGCCAGCAGCAGGATGTTCAGCATATCCAGCGCCGGGCGCAGCAGCCAGGCATTGGCGCGGATCTCCGCCAGGCGCTGGGTGTAGTGATCGGCGTTGGTCTTGGCAAAGCGCTGGCCGAAACGCAGCTCCGCGTTGTTCGCCTGCAGAACCGTCATGCCGCCGATGGATTCGGCGATCTGCGCGTTGATATCGCTGCGCAGCTGGCGCGCGCGCGTCACGGCCGGAGCGCTCAGGCGCTGATAGAGCCACACGATCACCAGCACGAACGGCAGCAGCGCCACCACGATGGTCATCAGGCGCCAGTCCAGCCAGGCCATGGCCGACACCGTGCCGGCCAGCACGATGGTGCTGTCCAGGATCACGAACAGCACCTGGATGTAGAGGCCTTTGACCGCCTCCGTGTCATTGGTGACGCGCGACACCAGCTGGCCGGTAATGGCGCGGTCGAAGAAGGCCATCGGCAGCTTCAGCACATGGCTGTAGACCCGCTCGCGCAGGCGCTGCACCGAACGCATCGCCACGCCCGACAGGCGCACCAGCTGCAGGTAGCGCACCCAGCTCGCGACCCATCCCGTCAGCAGCACGCCGGCCAGCAGCAGCGCCATGGGCAGCCAGTCCAGGTGTTTCGGCAGCAGGTGTTCGTCGATCAGGCGCTTGCCCAGCAAAGGTCCCAGCACTTCCATGCCCGCCGCCACGGCCAGCCACAGCACCGCCCAGCCCAGGTGATGCTGGTCCGGCGCCGACGCTTCGCGCAGCAGGCCGAGCGCGCGGCGCGTCTGTTCGCGCGCGCTTTCGCGGGTGTTCGTGTTTTCAGGCTGCGTCAAGGCTGGCCTCCAATTGTTGGTAGCGCCACTGGCTGGCGTACCAGCCGTTCAGCGCGAGCAGTTCTTCATGCGTGCCCGATTCCGTGATGCGGCCATGCTGCAGCACCACGATCTGGTCCGCATCCACCACAGCGCTCAGGCGGTGGCTGGCGATGATGGCGCAGCGTGTCGCATGCGCACGGCGCAATTCCGCCAAGTGTTCCAGGATGGCCGTTTCGGTGCCGGTATCTACCGCCGACAGCGCATCGTCCAGCAGCAACAGCTCGTTATCGGACAGCAGCGCGCGCGCAATCGCCACGCGCTGGCGCTGGCCGCCGGACAGGGTGATGCCTTTTTCGCCGACCTCCGTTTCATACTTGTGCGGGAACAGCAGGATATCGTCGTGGATCGCGGCCAGGTTGGCGGCGCGCTCCACATCCGCGCGGGTCGCCTCCGGCCGCGCCAGCGCGATATTCTCCGCGATCGAAGCCGAGAACAGGAAGGACTCCTGCGGCACCCAGCTGATCGCCCCGCGCAACGCTTGCAGCGTGTAGGCGTCCAGCGCATGGCCGCTCCAGGTGACACGGCCAGCGGTCGGCGCGACCTGGCGCAGCAGCACGCGCAGCAGGGTGGACTTGCCGCAACCGGTCGGGCCGACCAGGCCCAGGGTCTGGCCCGGCTTCAGGGTCAGCGAGATGTCCGCCAGCGCCGGATCGTGCTGGCCGGGATAGGAGAAGCTCACGCCGTGCAGTTCCAGGTTGCCGGGAGCGACGTGCGGCAGCGTGCCATGGTCCTCGATGGTCAGCGGCGCATCCAGCATCGGCTGCAAGCGCGCATAAGCCGCGCGGCCACGCTCGATCAGCGACAGCACCCAGCCCGCAGCGAACATCGGCCAGATCAACTGGCCCAGGTACATGCTGAAGCTGGTCAGCTCGCCGATGGTCAGCTCGTTGTGCCACACCAGGTAGCCACCCAGGCCCAGCGACAGGGCGGTGGCTGCGGTCAGGGTCAGGCCCACTGCCGGCTCATAGGCCGCTTCCCAGCGCTGCGCGGTCAGGCTGGCATCCGCCGCCGCGCCGGCCAGCTCCTGGAAGCGCGCGCTGCTGCGCTGCTCCAGGCCCAGCGCGCGCAAGGTCCGCACGCCGGACAGGGTCTCCTGCACATGGTCGTTCAGTGCGCTGAAGCGCTTCAGCGAATCGGCCGATGCGGTGTGGATGTGCGACGAAATGCGCCAGAACGCCCACGCCATCAGCGGGAAAGGGATCAGTGCGAACAGCGCCAGGCGCCAGTCGACGCCGACCAGCATCATGCCCAGCACCAGCAGCAAGGTCAGGGTGCCATCGAAACCCGCCAGCATTGCCTCTCCGGCCGCCATCTCGATCGCATCGATATCGTTGGTTGCCAGCGCCATCAGGTCGCCGGTGCGCTGCTTCTGGAAGAACTGCGGGCCCTGGAGGGAAAGACGGCGATAGAAGCGCGTACGCAGTTCAACGCCAAGCTGGTAAGCCGCAGAAAAGAGCTTCATGCGCCAGGCCACGCGCAAGCCATAGTTGGCCAGGCCCAGGAGCAGCAGCAGACCGATCGCCTGCAACAGAGCCTCACGCCCAAGCTTACCCGCCGCCAGGCCATCGACCATAAAGCCGATCTGGCGCGGGATCCAGATCCCGATGATCGCCACCCCGGTCAGCATAGCGCCGGCGGCAGCATAAGGACGCCAATGGCTACGGACGAAGCCACCGATCAGGCGCGATAAACTCATAAGCTAATTTGGAAAATGCCGCAAAGAGCCTGCAAGCATACATCAGCCCAGAATTTCCCGCCGAGCGTCAAAGTCGGGGTCATGTCTGACATTCGGACACGAAGCCAGCCGTAGGCATCCCCTACGGCTGGCCTCGTGTCCGAATGTCAGACATGACCCCGACTTTGGCCGAGCCCGTGTCCCACCTCGCCCCTAGGGGCAACCCCAAGGTGGGACACGGGCTGGAGTGTGGAATTACTTCTTGGACTTCGCCTGGATTTCGGCTTTGGGGTCGGGGAAGCTGGCGGCTGGTTTGGCGGACTTGGGTTCCGCTTTTACTTCTGCCTTGGGTTCTTCTACTTCAGCTTTGGGAGCGGCGGGCTTGGCTTCGGCTTTGGGAGCTTTCGGCGCTGGCGCTGGCGCAGCCACCGGGGCTGGGACTGGCGCCGGTGCGGCGACGGCCAGCTTCGGTACCTTCACTGCCTGCTTGCTGGCTTCCTTGATCTGGTCCTGCGCTGCCTGGAACAGCTCGGCCTGGGTCTTGCTGGCGATGCTGAACAGCTCGCGGCCGTAAGCAAACACGCCGTCAAAATTCGGCACGCTGGCGGTGCTCTTGGCGAAGAATTCCTGCGGGTCCTTGGCTTCCAGCAGTTCGCGCGCGGTGGCGGAACCTTTGGCGACGTTGGCCTTGGTGGTGTTCAGGTTGAGGGCAATCACCTTCTGCGCGCCTTCGAAGGCGGTGGTGGCGAAGTTGTTGAGGATTTTCAGCTGCGCTTCCAGCTGCGACTTGGTGGCTGCGGAAAATTGCTCGGTAATCGAAAACATATTTTCTCCTGGAACGGATGGGAAATGGTGCGCTGCAATAAGGCCATTCTAGCGACGAATTATGGTAATGGAAAGACATTTTTGCCCACTTTTGAAGCAAAAGTTATGCACCGCAACATTGCGTGCCCGGCGCGCTCTGCCTACAATCGGCCATCCTCACCCGTGGAGCCTGCGATGGATCTTGTGATACGCAATGCCACCTTGCCGGATGGCCGCCAGAATATCGATATCGCGATTGAAGGCGGCCGCATCGCCGCAGTCGCTCCTGCCTTGCAAGTGAAGGCCGCGCGGGAAATCGATGCGGCCGGCGACCTGGTCGCGCCGCCCTTCGTCGATGCCCACTTCCATATGGATGCCACGCTGAGCTATGGCCTGCCGCGCGTGAACCAGTCCGGCACGCTGCTCGAGGGCATCGCGCTGTGGGGTGAACTGAAACCACACCTGACGCAGGAAGCCTTGGTCGAGCGCGCGCTGCAGTATTGCGACTGGGCGGTGGCGCGCGGCTTGCTCGCCATCCGCAGCCATGTCGATATTTGCGACGACCGCCTGCTGGCGGTGGAGGCGCTGCTGGACGTCAAGCGCCGCGTCGCCCCTTATCTTGATTTGCAGCTGGTGGCCTTCCCGCAGGACGGCATATTGCGCAGCCCGAGCGCGCTGGATAACCTGAAGCGCGCCATCGCCATGGGCGTGGACGTGGTCGGCGGCATCCCGCACTTCGAGCGCACCATGGCCGATGGCGCCGAGTCGGTGCGCATCCTGTGCGAATTCGCGGCGGACAAGGGCTTGCGTGTCGATATGCACTGTGACGAGTCGGACGACCCGCTCTCGCGCCATATCGAGACCCTGGCTTTCCACACGCAGCGCCTCGGCTTGCAGGGCAGGGTGGCGGGTTCGCACCTGACCTCCATGCATTCGATGGACAACTATTACGTGAGCAAGCTGCTACCGCTGATGAAGGAAGCCGGCGTGGCCGCCATCGCCAACCCGCTGATCAATATCACCTTGCAGGGCCGCCACGATACCTACCCCAAGCGGCGCGGCATGACGCGCGTGCCGGAACTGCTGGCCGCCGGCATCGAGGTCGCCTTCGGCCACGATTGCGTGATGGACCCGTGGTACAGCCTGGGCTCGGGCGATATGCTGGAAGTGGCCCATATGGGCCTGCACGTGGCGCAGATGACAGGCCAGGCGGCCATGCGCCAGTGCTTCGAGGCGGTGACCAGCGCGCCGGCCCGCATCCTCGGCCTGGAAGGCTATGGCTTGCAACCTGGATGTCACGCTGACCTGGTGCTGCTCGATGCCGCCGACCCGGTGGAGGCCATCCGCCTGCGTGCGGCGCGGCGCCTGGTGCTGCGGCGTGGGCAGGTTGTGGCTGAGTCAGCGCCGGCGCGGGTGCGGCTGGCTGTGCCGGGGCGGCCGGGGCAGGTCGATTTCCGCCTGGGCAGGCAAGCTGGACTTGCAAGGGAAAATGCATGAAAATTCAGCATCATTCCTGCCGATGGGAGCAGCTTTGAAAGATATCGTCATCCGCCCGGCCACCGAGGCTGATTTCGACTCCATGTGGACGATTTTCCAGGAGTTGATCGCCAGCGGCGATACCTATTACTTTGCCGCGGATACCAGCCGCGACGATTGCCACAGCTATTGGTTCGGGCGCGGCATCAAGTCCTGGGTGGCGGTGCTCAACACCGGCCGCCTGCTGGGCATGTACCGCCTGCTGTCCAACCAGCTCGACCGTGGCGCCCATGTGGCCAACGCTTCCTTCATGGTCAGCCCGGCCGCGCAGGGCGTGGGCATCGGCAAGATGCTGGGCCGCCATTGCCTGGAGCAGGCGCGCCGCGATGGCTATCTGGCCATGCAGTTCAATTACGTAGTGAGTACCAATGTCTCGGCTGTGCTGCTGTGGAAGCGGCTCGGCTTTTCCGTGATCGGCACGCTGCCGCGTGCCTACCGCCACCAGCAGCTCGGTTTTGTCGACGTGTATGTGATGTACAAGTTCCTGGCCGATCCCAACGATTGGCCTGAACAATGATTGAAACCGAACGACTGACCCTGCGCCCCATTACTGTTGACGATGCCGCGTTCTACCTGCAGCTGCTGAACGAGCCGTCCTTCCTTGAAAACATTGGCGATAAAGGCGTGCGCGACCTGGACGGTGCGCGGGCCGCGATCCTGGCCGGGCCGGTCGAGATGCAGGCGCGCCTCGGTTATTCGCTGTGGCTGGTGCTGCGCAAAGAGGATGGCGCCGCCATCGGCATGTGCGGCCTGATCCGGCGCGATACTTTGCCGGCTACCGATATCGGCTATGCCTACTTGCCGGCCTACTGGGGGCAGGGCTATGCCTGGGAGGCGGCGCAGGCGGCCATGGCCTATGGCCGCGATGTGGTGGGCCTGACGCGGCTGCTGGGCATCGTCTCGCCCGGCAATACGGCGTCGTCGCAATTGCTGCAGAAGCTGGGTATGAGCTATATCGAGCGCATCGAACCGAATACCGACCTGTATGGCATGGAGTTTCCGCCCAACCACAAGTAAATTGTCCCCAACAACTGTTTCTTGGCTTTTACTACTTAAAAGTGCATGATTAGGATAGCAGACCGGAAGCATGGCATTCCGTTGCACTGAAGAATTTCCGGCTCGTTGTTTTCAACAACATGGGGATTCAAATCATGAACTTCGGCAACCTCAAAATCGGGGTGCGTCTGGCGATGCTCGGCGCATTCTTCCTGCTGGCTCTACTCACGGTCGGCTACCAGGGCTGGAATGCGATTGGCTTTATCAAGGCCAATAATGCCCAAAGCATGCAGCGCTCGGTCGACCTGACCCAGGCTGTCGATACGGCGCGCGGCGCGCAAGTCGAATTCAAGATCCAGGTGCAGGAGTGGAAGAACATCCTGGTGCGCGGCCATGACCCGGCGCAGCTGGACAAGTATTCCAAGGCCTTCGTCAAGAGCGGCCAGTCGACCAATGCCGAATTGCAGAAGCTGTCGGGCTTGCTGGGCAAGCTGAACATGCAGACGCCGCTGGTTGACGAGGCGGTCAAGATGCATGACGAGCTGGGCAAGAATTACCTCAACGCGCTCAAACAATTCGATTCGGCCAACCCTGAAAGCTATAAGGTGGTCGACAAGGCGGTGAGCGGCATGGACCGCGCGCCGACCAAGAAGATCGACGAGATCGTGGACTTCATCGATTCGCAGGCCAAAAAGAATGCGGCGGATGCCGTGGCAGCGGCGGACGCTGCCACGCGTTCGGCCACCCTTACCTTGCTGGTCTCACTGGTGATCACCACGCTGGTGGGCGGCGCTATTGTGCTGTGGATTGTGAAGGGCATCACGCGTCCGCTGAACCAGGCAATTGACATCGCCAAGACTGTGGCGGCAGGCGATCTGCGTTGCGACGTTGACGTGAAGACCAAGGATGAAGTGGGCGACTTGCTGACGGCGTTGAAGCAGATGAGCGGTAATTTGTCGGATATCGTGAGCCGCGTGCGCATGGGGACGGAAACCATCGCCAGTGCGTCGAACGAAGTGGCGACGGGCAGTATGGACCTGTCGTCCCGCACCGAGCAGCAGGCCAGCTCGCTGGAAGAAACCGCATCGTCGATGACGGAGCTGACCAGCACTGTGCGGCAGAACAACGACAACGCCAACCAGGCGCGCAAGCTGGCAGATGAAGCGTCCAATGTTGCGGTACGTGGCGGTGCGACCGTGTCGGAAGTGGTGCAGACCATGGGCGCGATCAACGAGTCTTCGCGCAAGATTGTGGATATCATCGGCGTGATCGATGGTATCGCTTTCCAGACCAATATCCTGGCGCTGAATGCTGCGGTGGAAGCGGCGCGCGCCGGTGAGCAGGGCCGTGGTTTTGCGGTGGTGGCGGGCGAGGTGCGCAACCTGGCGCATCGTTCGGCGGCGGCGGCCAAGGAAATCAAGGAGCTGATCGGCGATTCGGTGGAACGCGTGGAGGCGGGCAGCCGGCTGGTTGGCGAGGCTGGCGTGACCATGGAGGAGGTGGTCGCCAGCGTGCGGCGCGTGACGGCCATCATCGGCGAGATTGCGATGGCGACCGGGGAGCAGAGCGAGGGTATCTCCCAGATCAGCGATGCCATCAGCCAGATGGATAGCGTGACGCAGCAGAACGCTGCGCTGGTGGAGGAGGCAGCCGCTGCCGCCGAAGCCTTGCAGCAGCAGGCTGCGAGCCTGACGGAGGCGGTCGCCGTATTCAGGGTGCATGAAGCGGCCGGTGGCGGGCGGCCGCGCCTGTCGGCGGGCCGCAGTTTGCAGACGCTGCCTGCCTAGCGTTTTCCTTTCGCCGCTGGCTTGCCGAAGAACCAGGCCAGCGCAACATGCACGCGGCCGGCCCATGACTGCTCGTTATGGCGGCCGCCCTCGTCGGCCAGGAATAGCAGGTCCCGGCCTTCGCGGTAGCCGTTCTTCAGCATGGCCTGGCGGAAGGCTTCGCTGTCCTCCAGGCCGTCGTACACGGTGCCGGCATCAATGTAGAACTTCACCGGTATCCGCTTTGGCGGATGCTTCAGCATGTCCTGCTGGTTCCACCAGAAGGAGCTGGAGACGCCGCCCGCCATCGAGAATACTTTCGGGTGGCGCTGGGCGATGCCGATGGAGGCTATGCCGCCCAGCGATGAACCCATCACCGCCGTGTGCTGGCGGGCCGGCTTGGTGCGGTATTGCTTATCAACCCAGGGCTTGACCGTTTTGGCGATGAAGTCGGCGTAGGCGTTGAGCTTTCCGCCGCCGTGCTTAGGGTCGCAGCATGGGGTGTATTCGCCGATGCGGTCGGGCGTGTTGTCGATGCCGACTACGATCACTTCTTCCATCTCGCCCTGGTGCACCATGCGGTCGGCCACTTCGTCGATATTCCATTCGGTGCCGTAGCTGGCGGTTTTGCCGTCGAACAGGTTCTGCCCGTCGTGCATATAGAGCACGGGGTAGCGGCGCTTGGTGTCGCTGCCGTAGCTTGGGGGCAGGTAGATGCGCAGGGTGCGTTCGTTGCCCAGTTGCGGGGATTTGAACTTTTCAATGAGCTGCAGGGTGCCATGGCGCGGTGCTTGCGGCGTGGCGGCGGCGGGCAGCAGCCGTGCGCCCAGCACGTCGGCATGGTTGCGCGCGCCGCTGGCGCCGCCGGCGTCGGCGTAGCTGGCGTTGCTTTGCAGCTGGCTCATATTGTAGAAGGGCTGCAGCTCCAGTTTGTAGCTGCCTTGCTTCAGCTGCGCGGTCAATGGCGTCGACCACGCCGGGCCGTTGGCGGGGGCGTTGTGCGGCATCTGCACGATGCCTTCCGCCGCCAGTGCGCCGTGCTTGTCGCGTACGCGCAGCCATTGCACGGCGTTGGTGATGCCGAGGTTGATCTGGTGCGCGTGGTTGTTGTAGCGCAGCTGCAGGTGGTAGCGGCCATCCTTCGCTACCACGACGCCCGCCGCATCCCCGGCATTGCCGGCAGCGTCGCCCGCGCACAGCGGCTGCGAATGATGGCTGCGCGCTCCCGTCGCCGGATACACCGCCTCCACCGCGTAGCAATGCCCCGCCACAGCAGCGTCCGCGCTGGCCCAGGCGCCCGCGGCGATGCCTTCGGCGACGCGTTGGCCGTCGCGGTAGACGTTGAAGCGGGCATCCCCGCGCGCGCCAGCGCCAGGTGCGATGGCCAGCGTTGGCCGTGCGCCGGGGGCGGGGCTTAGCTGGACGACGGGGTCCGGCGGCGCAGTGGAAGCATCTTCGCTGCCTGCGAAGGTGATCTGGCTCCGCCCCGGCACCAGCGGCCCCATCTCCACCTCAAGCAGGTTATCCTCCGCCAGCGCACTCCAGGCGACCGGGCTATGCGTATCCTTGCCATTCAGCTTCCCGCCAATCGGCATGTAGAAGCCCTCCAGCGCCACCGCCGGCGGCAGCTTGATCTTCATGCGGATTTTCTTGCCGTGCAGCGTCAAGCCGCCAATCTCAATCACATCGCTGCCGGCAAACCATTCCCTCCGCAGCCGCGAAGTAATAAACGGATTCACATGCAGGCGCTCCGCATCAACACTGATGCCGAACACCTGCTGCACCACCATCCCCAGGAACCCACCCACCGACCAAAGCTGGCGGCGCGAGTTGATCGCCGGCGCCGAAGGATCGCCCCCGCGCCACTCCATGTTCTCCATATTGGACAGATTGAGCGCCGCGCCCTGCAGTAAGCTGGCATAAGCCGCATCCGCCACCGCCACGTTGGAATATTGCGCCGCCGCCCTCAGCCCATAGGCCGTCACAAACGGCCACAAAGCACGGTTGTGGTACACCGGCACGCCCGGCTGCTGCGGCCAGATCACCGGCGCCCCAAGCGGTCCATGCGGATAGCGCGCCAGGATCGACAGCGCCTGCTGCGAATCCGCCACGCCGGTGACGATCGCCAGCGCCTGCCCCAGCCAGTCGAACTTGTGCATGGCCGCGCCATCGAAATGGCCAGCAGTCAGGCTGCTGTACATGCCCGCATCCTTCAGCCACAGGCGGTCGTTGATCGCCACTTTCAACGCATTGGCCCAGCGCGTGTAGCGCAGTGCGGTGCCGCTATCGCCCGCCTGCTGCGCCAGTTCCGCCGCCAGCGTCAGCGCTTTGTAGTGCGCCACGTTGGTGGACAGCGACTTGGCGCTCGCCATGCTGGACAAATCGTTCGGAATCCAAGCGGCATAAGACTGCTCGCGCCAGTCGAGGAAGGACTGTTCGCCGTTGTATAAGCCGGTGGCGGCGTCATAGGCGGCCAGGCGATCGTTCTCAATGGTGTTGCGCAAGGCCTGCAGCGCCGTCGCCGCGAATTGCGCGCGCTCGGCGGCAGGCAGTGACTTCAGCGTCTGCTCGGCACCGAAGGCCCAGCTGACACGGTCCGTGCTGACCGGCCAACTGCCGCCGCTGCCCGTGTCCTGCACGATCTGCAGGCCCTCCGCGTCGCCGGCCGCCAGCGCAGGTTTGCCATCGCGGTAGCCGGAAAGCTTGAACAGCAGCGAATTGCGGGTGCGCTGCGGGTCCAGCATCGCCAGGCCAAGATTGGCGGCATAGGACAGGTCGCGCGTCCAGACGTAATGCCACTTCTCCCCGGTCTCGAAGCACTCGCAGGCAATCGGCTGGCCGCCGTTATAGCTGCCGTCGCGGATAGCCTGCACCGAATCCTGCTTCATCTCCGTCACCGCCAGCGCGAACAGGCCGTCAAAGGCCAGGTTGCCGCTGCGGACATAAGGCTGGCTGGCTTGCTCGGTGTAAGTGATCGATTGCGGCGCGTTATCGCGCAATGGCATGGTGGTCGACTGCGTGTAGCTGCGCAGCGCCGCCTTGGCGTCGGGCGTGGCAAAGCGCGCCTTCCACGCGCCGAACGGCAGTTCAACACTATCGCTGGCCAGCGCCGGCGCGAATGCCGCAGCCAGCGCGGCTGCCATGACTGCACGTTGGGTGAAGCGGACCATCATTGCACCTCCATCACGAGTACGCTGCGCGCCGGCAGCGTGAATTTTCCCTGCAGCCCCATGCTGCGGCCAGTAATGACGTCCGTGCCGCTGCGCACGCCCGCCAGCATTTCGCGGAAGCGGTCGGCCTCCAGCGTCACATCCTTCGCGTTCTTGTTCAGCGCCACCATGATTTTCTGCTTGCCGTCGTAGCGGAAGTAGACATAGGTGTCCTGCTCAGGCCCGAACTGCATCATCTTGCCATGCTGGACGGCGCTGGAGGTTTTGCGCCAGTTGGCCAGCTTGCGCACGAACGCCTGCATCTCGCGCTGCGCGTCGGTCAGCCCGGCGCCGGTGAAGGCGTTCACCTTGTCGCCGGCCCAGCCGCCAGGCATATCGTGGCGGTAGGACGGATCGTCGCGGCCCTTGACGGTGCTTGGCATCAGGATCTCGGTCCCGTAATAGAACTGCGGAATGCGCGGCATGGTCAGCGTGAAGGCCAGCGCCATGCGCAGCAGGGCCGGATCGCTGTTTACCACGCTGAAGCTGCGCGACAGGTCGTGGTTTCCCTCGAACAGCACCAGGTTGGACGGGGCGGGGTAGAGGTAGTCCTGCGCCAGCGTTTCGTACACATCGTACAGGCGGTAAGTGCCATCGGTGTCCGCCAGCGCCTTGCGCAGCACGTCGTTCAGCGGGAAATCCATCATGCTCGGCGAATTCAGCGCCTGCCAGCGCGCCACGATCGGGATGCGCGTGCTCCACTCTTCGCCCACCATATTCAGGTTAGGGTATTCGGCCCGCACCCGGCGCGACCATTCGTTCAGGAAGCCGGTATCGGAATAGCCGTAAGTATCGACCCGCAGGCCGGACAGCCCGGCATACTCGATCCACCAGATATTGTTCTGGATAAGGTAGTTCGCCACATATGGATTGGCCTGGTTCATATCCGGCATATGCGGCCCGAACCAGCCCTGGGTGAAGTTGCGCGCGTCTTCCTTGCTGCCGTAAGGGTCGACATTGGCGACGCGATGGTGGGCGGTTGGCGTGAACTTGCCGTCGTAGCTAAGCCAGTCCTGCATCGGCATGTCTTTCATCCACCAGTGGTGGCTGCCGATATGGCTCAACACGACATCCTGGATGACGCCGATGCCGCGTGCACGTGCCTGCGCCACGAAGTTGCGGTAGTCCTCGTTGCTGCCGTAGCGCGGATCGACCTTGTAATGGTCGGTCGCGGCATAGCCGTGGTAGGAGTGGATATCCTGGTTGTTTTCCACAAGGGGTGTCGGCCAGACCTGGGTAAAGCCCATGTCCTTCACGTAATCGAGATGCGCCGTCATTCCGGCGAGGTCGCCGCCGTGCCGGCCGTTGCCGTCGGCGCGGTTGGCCTTGTCCGGCATGCCCGCAATGTTGTCGTTGGCGGGATTGCCGTTGGCGAAGCGGTCCGGCATGACCTGGTAGATCGCGTCGGCGGAGCTGAAGCCCTGGCGCTGGGCCGAGCCGGGCGTACGCGCCAGCAGCTGGTAGCTATAAGTGAAGGCCGGTTTGCGGCCCTGCGCGGCGAAGCGGATCTCGAAGCGGCCCGGCGCCACGTCCGGCGCCAGCGCCAGGTCGATGAACAGGTAATTCCGGTTTGCCACGCGGCTGACGCTGGAGATCCGCACGCCGGGATAGTCGATGGCCGGCTCCAGCCCCGCCACCTCGGGTGCATGCACCATCAGCTGCAGGGTGGGGTGCTGCATGCCTGCCCACCAGAACGGCGGCTCCATGTGCTCGATGGGCGCGGCTTGCGCAATGAAAGGGATCCCTAGCGCGAGCAGGGCGGCAAAAGCGGTCTTCTTCATCTTGTCTCCGGATGGGGCTGTCTTATGGGCCTGACAATACACTCAAATCGTATGTAGTTCTACTACACGATATTCTGCGCTTGTTTGTAGCCGAAATACAACGGCTTTCCTCTGTTTGCCTAGGGGAGGCGTCTGTAAAAGGCAGTAATACACGTTCGTGATGATGGTCATTCATTGACATTGAATCTAGTTTTAGTACAGAATCCGCTTCAGAGCGTCCGTAAGAGCGTTCGCTTTCCAAGGATTCCCGTGTAGTCGAAATAAACCGGTCTATGTAGGTTGCGGGAAAATTGTTTAATGAGTGAGGGGACTTTAATGAACATCTTCGCAAGCAAGCGAGGCAATACCGCTGCTTTCCAACTGAAACCGGTCGCCGCTGGCTGCGCCGTTTTCCTGACCATGTTGTCCGCTGCCCAGGCACAAGAAGCTCCTGCCGCTGATGGCATGCAGTCCGTGGTCGTTACCGGTATCCGTTCCGGTATCGAAGCTGCAATTTCGATCAAGAAGAATTCCAACTCCATCGTTGAAGCCATTTCGGCTGAAGACATTGGCAAACTGCCTGACCAATCCGTGGCGGAATCGATCTCCCGCCTGCCTGGCGTGACCGCCCAGCGTTCGCGCGGCACCGGTAAGCCATCGGATATTTCGGTGCGCGGCCTGTCCCCAAGCTTCAACGGTTCCCTGCTCAATGGCCGCGAACAAGCGTCCACCGGCAATGCCCGTTCGCCGGAATTCGACCTGTTCCCAGCTGAACTGGTCAGCGGCGTAGCAATCTACAAGACCCCGGATGCGACCCTGGTCGGCCAGGGCCTGGCGTCGACCATCGACATGAAGACCATGAAGCCGCTGGACTTCGGCAAGCGCGTGCTGGCTGCAAGCGGCCGTAAAGAGCGCACCGGCGTCAAGAACGAGAATGGCAATCCGGAAGGCGACGGCCACCGTTACAGCTTCGCTTACGTTGACACCTTCGCCAACCGCACCATCGGTATCGCCCTGGGTGTGACCAAGCAGAAGGACGTAGGCGGCGGCCAGGCCAAGTTCGAAGGCGGCGGCGTGGAATCCGTCGACTGGAACGGCGCCAAGGTCAAGATCCCTAACGGCTTCAAAGCCGACACCGAAACCACCGCCTCCGACCGTACCGGCGTATCGGCGACTTTCGAATACCGTCCTACCAAAGAATTCCGCACCACCGTGGACGTGTTCCATTCGTCCGGTTCCAATAGCCTGAAAAAGACCGGCCTGGAAGGCTCGATCGCTGGCTCCTGGGGCGGCTACGATCCGGTCGGCAAGCTGATCGCCGCTACCGTTTCGAACGGCGTTGCGACCTCCGGCACCATGTCCGGTTTCAAGGGCGATGTGCGTAACCACATGGAGCAGGCTGACGACAAGCTGAACTCCTTCGGCTGGAAGACCGAATGGAAGACCGGCGGCTGGAACCTGATTGCCGACCTGTCGCACTCCAAGGCACATAAGGATGCAGTGCGTTTTGAAACCACCGCAGGCCAGGCTGGCAACACTCCTGAAGCCCAAGTGGGTTCGATCTCCTGGACCGGTTTCGACGGCTCCAACCTGGCGGCCATGAAGCTGACCCCAAGCTGGAACTACGCCGACCGTACCAAGACCTTCCTGACCGACCACGCAGGTTGGGGCGGCGGTCCTAACTCCCCACAGGCCGGCTACGTTGCCATGCCTAAGGTGGACGACAAGGTTGACAGCATCCGCCTGTCCGGCAAGACCGACGTGGAATGGGGCCCGATCGCCGCTACCACCTACGGCATGAACTTCACCAAGCGCGACAAGATCCGCGCCGGCGAAGAAGGCCGCCTGGTAGTGAAGGGCGCTGACGGCTACGCTACCGCCACCGTGCCTGGCTCCGACGTTGCTACCGCCGGCACCACCGGCATCCCGATCGTATCGTTCAACCCGATCGGCAGCCTGGGCTCCATTTACAACATGGTGCAGTGGATCGACGACAGCGTGCTGGCGAAAGACTGGTCCGTGACCGAGAAGGTCACCACCCTGTACGCGATGGGCGACCTGGATGGCGAAATCAGCGGCATTCCGTACCGCGGTAACTTCGGCGCACAGTACGTGCATACCAACCAGCACACCACCGGCAACAAGGTTATCCAGTCGCTGTGCACCGGCATCACTGCTGCTACCTGCCCATTCACCAAGATCGAAGACGGTACTTCGTACAACGACTTCCTGCCTAGCCTGAACCTGAACTTCGACATCGGCAACGACCAGCTGTTCCGTGTGGCGGCAGCCAAAGTGCTGGCCCGCGCCAACCTGGATGACATGCGTGCATCGTCCTCCTTCGGCGTGAAGCAAGCCGGCGGCGTGCCGATCCTGACCGGCTCCGGCGGTAACGCCAAGCTGGAACCGTTCCGCGCCAAGGCACTGGACCTGTCGTACGAGAAGTACTTCGGCAAGAAGGGTTACTTCAGCGCCGCTGCGTTCTACAAGAAGCTGGATACCTACGTGCTGCGCGCACCACGTAACTTCGACTTCAAGAACCAGGTTACCCCAGGTACCGTGCTGCCTGACAGCGGCCCATACAAGGGTTCCACCGTCGGCCTGCTGACCACCCCGATCAACGGCGACGGCGGCAACCTGCACGGCTACGAGCTGGCTGTGAACGTACCGTTCTCGCTGGTGAGCGAATACCTGGACGGCTTCGGCGCCATGCTGAACCACTCCGACACCAGCAGCAGCCTGACTCTGCCGAAGGATGGTTTCTCGACCAAGGACGTGTCCCCGACTTCGATCCCGCTGCCGGGCCTGTCGAAGAAAGTCAGCAACCTGCGTATGTACTACGAGAAGCATGGCTTCCAGGTGGCATGGGCAGCGCGCAAGCGTTCCGACTTCCTGGGCCAGATTTCCGACTACCAGGACAACGCTCAGCTGACCTTCGTGAAGGGTGACACCATCATCGACCTGCAAGCGTCGTATGAGTTCCAGAAGGGCTGGCTGAAGGGCCTGAGCGTCTTCGTGACCGCCAACAACTGGAACAACACTCCTTACACCGAGTACAACGGCGTGGACAAGAACGCGGTGACCTTCACCACGACTTACGGCCGCACCTACCAGTTCGGCGCGAACTACAAGTTCTAAGCTGAATCCAGCTTAAGCTCGTAATACAATCGACCCTGGCCGACGCAAGTCGCCAGGGTCGATTTTTATCCGGGATCTGAAATGCAAATCAAAGATGTGGTGATTGTCGGCGGCGGCACGGCCGGCTGGATGTGCGCGACGGCGCTGTCAATGGTGCTGCGCGGGCGCTGCAATATCCGCGTGGTGGAGTCGGACGAAATCGGCATCGTCGGCGTGGGCGAGGCGACCATTCCGATGATCCAGCGCTTTAACGAACTGGCGGGCATCGATGAGCACACGTTCATGAAGGCCACCATGGGTACCTACAAGCTGGGTATCGAGTTCGTGAACTGGGGCCGTGTCGGCGACCGCTATATGCACGGCTTCGGCCCCATCGGCCAGGACCTGTGGACGCTGCGCTTCGACCAGTACTGGCACCGCATGCGCCAGTTGGGCAAGGCCAAGGACCTGGAGGCGTATTCGATCACCCGCATGATGTCGAAGGCGAACAAGTTCATGCCGGCCCGCCACGACCAGCCGAATTCGCCGTTTTCCTCCATCGCCCATGCTTACCATTTCGACGCCGGACTGTATGCGCGCTTCCTGCGCGGGCTGTGCGAGCAGCGCGGCGTGGTGCGCACCGAGGGCAAGATTGTTCGCGTGCAGCAGCACGCCGAGACCGGCTTCGTGGAGGCGGTGGAGCTGGAGTCGGGCGAGCGTGTGGCGGGCCAGCTGTTCATCGACTGCTCCGGCTTCCGCGGCCTGCTGATCGAAGGCGCGCTGCAAACCGGCTACGAGGATTGGAACCACTGGCTGCCGTGCGACCGTGCGCTGGCGGTGCCGTGCGAGTCGGCGCCGGTGCTGACGCCTTACACCCGCGCCACCGCGCACAGCGCCGGCTGGCAGTGGCGGATTCCGCTGCAGCACCGCATTGGCAATGGCCATGTGTATTGCAGCGCCCATATCAGCGACGATGAGGCGGCGAGTACGCTGCTATCGCGGCTCGATGGCCGCGCGCTGGCCGAGCCGCGCCAGATCCGCTTTCGCACCGGCATGCGCAAGAAGAGCTGGAACAAGAATGTGGTGGCGCTGGGACTGGCGAGCGGCTTCCTGGAGCCGCTGGAATCGACTTCGATCCACCTGATCCAGGCCGCCATCGCGCGCCTGGTGAAATTCTTCCCTGACCAGGGCTTCAACCAGGCCGAGGTCGACGAATTCAACCGCCAGAACCGCTTCGACTACGAAAGCGTGCGCGATTTCGTGATCCTGCACTACAAAGCCACCCAGCGCGACGATTCGGAGTTCTGGAAGCAGTGCGCGGCGATGGCAGTGCCAGATACGCTGCAGGCCAAGATCGACCTGTTCAAGGCGCGTGGTGAAGTGATCCGGCGCGACAACGAGCTGTTCGCCGAACCAGGCTGGGTGCAGGTGTTTTACGGCCAGAACATCATCCCCGCCGCCCACCATCCGTTGGCCGAGCTGTTGACCGTGGAGGAGGGCGCCGAGTTCATGACCAACGTCAGCGAGGTCGTCGCCGCCTGCGTGCAAGCCATGCCGGACCACGCCGCCTACATCCGCCAGTTCTGCGCCGCATGAAGCGCATCGCCGCCCTTGCGCTCGCCCTCGCGCTGCCGGCTGCAAGCTTGCCGCCGCCGACCTGCTGTGCGACTAGCGCGTGACCCGGCAGGACGAATCCAGCCTGCTGTACTGGCACGAAGCGCAGCTGCGCTTCCGCCGCCAAGGGCTATGCGTGCCGCCGGTCGCCAATGGTTACATGACAGTGGAATTTGTGGACGGTCCAAACGCACGATACACTGGCCTCCAACATCGAGATCGTCGAAGGCTTCCGGCGCGGTTTCGACAAGCCGTAGGCGGAAGCCTGAAGCGGCGAGTGCCGCTCGCTAGCAAATTAGCATTTTCCGGACGCGCGCAGTTTCTTCTTTTTGTACGGCAAGGGTGGAATCCTGCTTAACCCCATGAATGGGTCGTTGTCAGGACTGCGCGGATGGAAATACCCAAGGATGCATTCCTTGTTGCGAACAGCGATTTGAACATGGGAAAGCCTGCCAAAGGCCGAAGTTGGCATGACGGCATCACCTTGTCGAAAAAAGCCGCGCACAGTATCGTATGGCTTATCCCCATTTTTCATTCTCTTCCCATGGACGAAATTGATGACGGCGCGATCCAGGTTGTGCAGGATGTAATCTTGGTCTGATGCGCTCGCGCACTTATTGATTGGAAGCTCTTGGTCAGGGCCCATACCCTTAACTAAGTCCTCATAGGCCGTGCTGAATTCGTCAACGCCGCGTTGGGTTGATAGGTCCAGGCAGTGGCCGAGGTGAATAATTGCCCCAATCGCATAAGGTAAGACAATCGGCTTTGAGCTGAGCCTTCTCTCCGGGAAGCGTGCTGCTTGCTCTGCAAAACGCCTGGCGCGCTCCAGATCACCTTCAAAGAAGTAAATTCCATCGCCGAGCCAGTCATATGGATTCTTGCTGGGCTCGAGGTCCAGTTCATTTTCGACCACGGAGCTTCCTACCTCGACATCGCAGCCGTGGTATGCAATGACGTAATGCCCAAAGCTGGCATTGTTCATTTCTTATATGATGACGAAAGTTTGCCGCTGGGCGTCAGGATACCAACCTGCTTTGCAATTTCTGCTGCATTTGCTTTGCTTATTGGGGACGGCATGCCGCGAGTACTTTGCTCACGGATAATCTTTAGCAGCGATTCTTGTTTTTCGAGCAGGCGTTTATGCTTGGCATCAAGCGTGCGTGGCGCAGCGCCATTGGCGACGAAAGTTACAGCCTTCGTCGAGTTGGCATACTTCGGATTTTTGGCATCAGATGGCATTTATGCGACCGAACGTGATGTTTAGGTTAAGTATACGCCTATCAAGCATCGACGCCAGTCGTTTCCCATAAGGCGAGCCATGCATCCGTTGGAGTGGGACACTTGATTCTCAGCGCGCCATTGTGCTCCAATGCGGGGTCAGGTGCCAAAGGAGGAACCGATTCGTAATCCAGATCCTGGCCGGGGTAGGAATGACCGTGATGCCAGCAATCCTTCCATTTGCGGCTGGTAACGCCGGTGGTAAATGTGTGTCGGAACGCACTCCGCCACGGCGCAATGTGCAGTTCACCTCGACTAACCTCTTGCACCAGATTTACTCGTACAGTCTTATAGCGTTGCTGCCAATCCGGCTCGTTCAAGTAGCGTAACGATGGCATTGCTTCGATTTCGGTGCCTGCGAACGTGGAGTGGGCAGAAATCCTGGTCGTCGTGTCCATCGATTCGATATAGTCAATGAGGGCACAACGAAAATCGCCATTCAAATGCCTGTACAGGCGGGAGCCAATCAAAGTCTGCTTAGCTGGTTCGCCTTCGAAAAATCTGACAAGAACCTTGTAGTCGTCAGGGTGCTGCGCCTCGCATGCCCCATCCACCGATAGCAGATCTGTGTTATTGAGCGCCCATGAATGGAGGCTGGCCCACATGAAATCAATTTGTTTCGAAGTTAATGGGGTACGGGAAATGGAGTCGCCCGTGCGTGTAACGGGGAAAAAGCGGCAGCCCATGGGGAAGAAAAAGTTTGGTGGCCCCTCCTTGGGGGCTTCGTGGAACTGCCTGATCTCCAGTTGGAAATCTTGAGCGGTGCGGCGCAACACCACCGAACGATTGCGGCGCCCGATTCTATCCAGTGCTTGCGTCAAGGGATTGATCGCCGAGATGGGGCTTGAGTCCAATGCCAGGCCATTGAATCCGCTGCTAATGAAGGAAATCCACCTTTCTGTTGAATCTATTTGTGTCAGGTCTTCGTAAAGCCATAGTTGCGGCAGGGCGTCGGGCCAGTTGTCGCTGGGAGTATCTCGCTGCAGATCATCCAAAGTGACATTGAGTCTCTGGGCCAATTGGTGCGCGACTGCAGGGGATGCGTAGCCGGTGTTAAGGACACGCTGCAAAGTCTTGGTGCTATGTGAGGGAAGTATGGACTTCTGGGGTAGTCCTGACTTGGTCACTAGAAAACGCACTGTGGCCAAATTAAGCTTAATCGCATTGCTGAAGCGCCGCTGCATCAGCTGTGTCCCGGTTTTTTTGCTGCGGCGCGCATTGCGCGAGCCGCGAAACTGTTCTTTGTTACTTGGCCCTGTGTCTTGGCAGTTGCGCGCTGAATGGCCGACGCACGATCGGGCGTCATCGGTTTTGTTGAGGGAGCATGCGAGGTCTTGCCGCTGGACTTGGCCATGGTGTTTTCCTTTCCATCGATCCAGCCTGGCGCGGGTGGCGCCTAGTTTGCTGGACCCAAGTACAGACTAGCATCGAGCCATTGGACGGTCATGTCGTTCGCGTGGACAAATTAAGACATTAACGCGGCCTTGCAGTTGGCGGCGATGTATTGCTCGTGGGTCGGCATTGCCTCCACGCAGTTGCGTACGACTTCCTTCACGCCTTGCAGCAGGTCCGCGATGGCTTCCGGCGATTGCTGGTCGACCAGCGGGTTGTAGCCGCGCGGGCGCAGGCCTTGGCCGTGCATGACCTGCAGCCAGCTGGTTTCGGCGAACAGTTCTTCGTTGTCGCGGAAGATGCGGCCGTTGCTTTCGTATAGGTCGATCTTGCGCTGCAGGGAGGCTGGCACTTCCATCTCACGGCAGTAGGTCCAGAAAGGTTCGCTGCGCTGGTTGATCTTGTAGTGCAGGATCAGGAAGTCGCGGATAGTTTCGTATTCGCGGGTGTACTGGGCGTTGTAGTAGTCCACGTCGGCCTGGTCGAAGCCCTGGTGCGGGAACAGCATCAGCAGGCGCGTAATGGCGGTCTGGATCATGTGGATGCTGGTCGATTCCAGCGGTTCCATGAAGCCGCTAGCCAGGCCCATGGCCACCACGTTCTTGTTCCAGCCCTGTTTGCGCTTGCCGGTCTTGAATTTGATATGGCGCGGGTCGGCCAGCTGCTTGCCGTCCAGGTTGGACAGCAGGATGCGCTCGGCCTCTTCGGCGTCCATGAATTTGCTGCAGAAGACGTGGCCGTTGCCAATGCGGTGCTGCAGCGGGATGCGCCACTGCCAGCCGGCAGTGTGGGCGGTGGAGCGGGTCACCGGCGCCAGCGGGCCGAACGACTCGCATGGCACCGCAATCGCGCTGTCGCACGGCAGCCAGTGGCTCCAGTCCTCGTAACCGGTCTTGAGGGTGCCTTCGATCAGCAGGCCATGCAGGCCGGAGCAGTCGATGAACAGGTCGCCCGCGATGCGCTCGCCAGACTCCATAATGACCGCCTCGACGAAGCCGTTGTCGGCGCGCTGCGCGACCGACACGATCTTGCCCTCGGTGCGTACCACGCCCTGGCGCTCGGCGCGGCCGCGCAGGTAGCGCGCATACAGGCCGGCGTCGAAGTGGAAGGCGTGGGCGATGTCGGCGAACGGCGAATCGCCATGTTCGCGCGTGGCGCGCATGAATTTGCCCATGCGCGGCATCATGGTGTTGATCGAATATTTTTCCAGCTCGTCGGCCTGGCCGGACTGGTACATCTTCAGCCAATACTGGTAAAACTTGGCCAGGTGCTGGTCGCGGCCCACGGTGCCGAAACCGTGGATGTAGTTGTCGCCCACCTTGCCCCAGTTGCGGAATTCGATCCCCAGCTTGAAGGTGGCCTGGGTCTCGCGCATGAATTCATCCTCGTCCACGCCAATCAGGTCGTTGAAGCCGCGAATCACGGGAATGGTCGCTTCGCCGACGCCGATGGTGGAAATCAGGTCCGACTCCACCAGGCGGATGCGGTGGTTGGCAGGGATCAGCGCCGACATGGCGGCAGCAGTCATCCAGCCGGCGGTGCCGCCGCCCACAATGACGATATCTTTAACCAAATTCATGAAGCCCTCAGGGGTTGTAAGCAGACTACTGCCATTTTAGGCTTTTACTTGTAACTCGACTACAAAACTGTAGAATATCTCCAACAAAATGGAGACTTAAATGCAGGCAGCGCCGCAAAAAAATCGGGGGCCGTGGCCCCCGATCTGCTTACTTAGCCTTGGCGGCCAGCTGCTTGTTTTGTTCGTCCAGCCAAACCTTCAGCGGGGCGAAGTAGTCCAGCAGGGCCTGGCCGTCGATGCGCTCCTCGCCGGTGGCGGCTTTCAGCGCCTCCGGCCATGGCTTGGAAGTACCCATTTCCAGCATGGACCACAGCTTCTTGCCGGCTTTTTCGCTGCCGTAGATCGAGCACTGGTGCAGCGGGCCGGTGTAGCCGGCTTCCTTGCACAGGGCGCGGTGGAACTGGAACTGCAGCAGGTGTGCCAGGAAGTAGCGTGCGTACGGCACGTCGGCGGCCACGTGGTACTTGGCGCCGGCGTCGAAGCCGTCAGCCAGCATCGGCAGCGGGCGCTTCACGCCCATGTACTGCTCGCGCAGCTGCCACCAGCTCTTGTCGTAGTCGGCCGGCTTGGTTTTGCCGGAATAAACATCCCAGCGCCATTTGTCGACCGAGTAGGCGAACGGCAGGAAGGCTACCTTGGCCAGCGCGCGCTTCAGCAGCTCGCCGATGGCGGCGTTCGGGTCCGGTTCCTCGTTCATCAGGCCGACCTTCTTCAGGTAGGCCGGGGTGATGGACAGCGCAATGGTGTCGCCGATCGCTTCGTGGAAGCCGTCGTTGGCGCCGGTGCGGAACAGGTTGGACTGGTTCTTGTACGCCAGGTCGTAGTAGATGTGGCCCAGCTCATGGTGGATGACGGCGAATTCCTCTTCGGTCGGGCGGATGCACATCTTGATGCGCACGTCGTCCTTGCCGTCCAGCTGCCATGCGGAAGCGTGGCACACTACGTCGCGGTCACGCGGCTTCTCGAGCAGCGAACGCTGATAGAAGGTCTCCGGCAGCTTCGGCATGCCCAGCGAGGTGTAGAAACGCTCGCCGTATTGCACCATTTCCTTGGCGCTGGTCTTGCGCTCTTCCAGCACCTTGGTCAGGTCGAACTTGGAAGCGCCGGTAGCAGGCATCAGCAGCGGGTAGATGTTGTCCCACGACTGGCTCCACATATTGCCGAACAGGTGGGCCGGGATCGGGCCGGTCAGCGGCACCACGTCCGGGCCGTAGGCCTCGCGCAGCTTGTAGCGCGCGTAGGTGTGCAGCGCTTCGTGCAGCGGCTTGACCTGCTGCCAGATGCGCTCCATCTCGGCCGAGAATTCTTCCGGCTTCATGTCGTAGCCCGAGCGCCACAGGGCGCCGGTGTCGGCATAGCCCATTTCACGCGCACCCTTGTTGGACAGGTCAACGTACTCGGTGTACAGCTTCTTGTAGGAAGGCGACTGCATATGCCAGCCATTCCACGCATCCAGCAGGGCCTTCGGATCGCGGCTGGTCGCCAGGGTCTTTTCCAGTTCGCCCAGCGCCATGCACTGGCGGCCGTCGGTCGGGCAGTATTTGGCCTTGCCGTAGGCGCCATTCAGCTTGGCGTTGGCGTCGGCGTACGCCTGGCGCTCCTTCGCATCCGGCAGCATCAGCGTCAGTTGCAGCAGCTTGATCTTGCGCGCTTCGTCGTCGCTCAGTTTGACGCCGTTAAAGCGGCGTGCCTCCAGAGCGGCTTCCCCGGAGGCGCCCAGCTGCAGCTCGCCGAAGTAGGCGGTCAGCGCTTCGGTGTCGTCGGTGATGAAGTTTTGCGCCACCCAGGCGGCGCGGCTGCCGATATTGCCAAGCGTGTCGAATTTTGCTTCGGTCTGGGCGATGAACTTCTTCGCTTCAGCCGGAGTGCCTTTGCCCTTCTTTGGGGCGGGTGCGGCGTGGGTAAAACCCGCCGCCAGTGCCAGGCCGAGGGCCAGGACCATCTGTTTTTTGACCAATTCAATCTCCTCTCAAATAAAACTGCCCGCTAATATAACACCCATGAAACTTATACAACTCGCTGTTCTGGCCCTGTGCAGCCAGGCCGCTTTCGCCCAAAACGCCGACCGCCACTTCATTTCTGCCGCACGCAGCGCAAATGCGCTGGAAATCAGCACAAATGACGGCAAATACATCATCAAGCCGTATTCGGCGGCTGTTGTAGAAACCACATTCATTCCGGCCGGCGAACGCGCGGATCCGTCCTCGCACGCCGTGGTGCTGGCGCCTGGCGCCGTGGCAACCACGCTGCGCGACGAGGGCGGGGTGCTGGAATACGTCACGCCGGGGTTGACCGTGCGCGTCGAGAAAAACCCGTTCCGCATCAGCTATGCGTATAAGGGCCAGCCGCTGGTGGCGGAGAAGCGCGGCTACCGCCGCGAAGGCAAGATGGAGGCGCTGGAGTTTGCGCTGGACGGCGATGAGGCCCTGTACGGCGCAGGCGCCCGTGCGGTCGGCATGAACCGGCGCGGCAACCGTTTCCAGCTGTATAACCGCGCCCATTACGGGTACGAGGCGCGTTCCTCGCTGCTGAATTTCACCATCCCGATGGCGCTGTCGTCGAAGAAGTACGCCATCCACTTCGACAACCCGCAAATCGGCTACCTGGATTTCGACAGCAAGAAGGATGGCACGCTGTCCTATGAAACCATTAGCGGCCGCAAGACCTACCAGGTGATCGCGGGCGAGCAGTGGGAAGACGTGATGGCCAACTACACCAGCCTGACCGGCCGCCAGCCGCTGCCGCCGCGCTGGACCTTCGGCAATTTCGCCAGCCGCTTCGGCTACCACACGGAAGCCGAAACCCGCGCCATTGCTGACAAGTTCATTGCCGAGAAAATCCCGCTGGACGCCGTGGTACTGGACCTGTACTGGTTCGGCAAGACCGTCAAAGGCACCATGGGCAACCTGGCCTGGGATAAGGAAAGCTTCCCCAACCCGAAAGGCATGATGGCCGACCTGGCAGCCAAGGGCGTGAAGACCGTGATCATCACCGAGCCTTTCGTGCTGACCACCTCCAGCCGCTGGCAGGAAGCAGTCGACCGGAAAGCGCTGGCGACCGATGCAACCGGCGCGCCGGGTCGTTACGACTTCTACTTCGGTAATACCGGTTTGATCGACTTGTACCGCGCCGAGGGACGCGACTGGTTCTGGAATATCTATAAAGACCTGAAAGGGCAGGGCGTTGCCGGCTGGTGGGGCGACCTGGGCGAACCGGAGGTGCACCCGTCTTCGCTGCGCCACGGCAGCAAGGGTGAATTGGGCGCCGACGAAGTCCACAACATCTACGGCCACGATTGGGCGCGCCTGATCGCGGAGGGCTACCAGAAGGAATTCCCGAACGAGCGCCCGTTCATCCTGATGCGCGCCGGCTATTCCGGTTCGCAGCGCTTCGGCATGATCCCGTGGTCGGGCGACGTGCAGCGCAGCTGGGGCGGTTTGAAGTCGCAGATGGAAATCGCCCTGCAAATGGGCATGCAGGGCCTGGCCTATATGCACTCCGACCTGGGCGGCTTCGCTTCGCCGATGCTGGACGACGAGCTGTATGTGCGCTGGCTGCAGTACGGCGTGTTCCAGCCGGTGTTCCGCCCGCACGCGCAGGAAGAGGTGCCGTCCGAGCCGGTCTTCCGCGCCGACCGCACCAAGTCGCTGGCGCGCGAAGCGATCCGCCTGCGCTACGCCATGCTGCCATATAACTACAGCGCGGCTTTCGACAACAGCCAGACCGGCCTGCCGCTGATGCGCCCGATTATGTTCGAGGGCGGCGATAACGGCGTTGCGTCCACTTACCTGTGGGGCCGCGATTTCCTGGTGGCCCCGGTGACCGAACCTGGCGCACAGCGCAAGGAAGTGAATTTCCCGGCCTCGTCGAAGGTATGGTTCGATTTCTACAGCGATGCCGCGCACAAGGGCGGCATCAACGAGGTGGTGCAGGTGGTTCCGGAGCACATCCCGGTCTTTGTGCGCGCCGGCGCCCTGCTGCCGATGGCGAAGGTGGTGCAGACCACGCGCGACTACAGCACCAAACAGGTTGACCTGCATTACTACTACGACGCCAGCGCGGCCCACTCCAGCGGCAAGCTGTATGAGGACGACGGCGCCACCGCCAACGCCTTCGAGCAGGGCAAATACGAGCTGGCGCGCTTCAGCGGCGCCGCCTCGGCATCCGGCTTCGAGATCGGCATCGAGACCGAAGTAGGCAAGGCCTGGCAGCCGGTGGCCCGCGCCTACACGGTCAAGGTGCACAATGTGGCGAGCCGTCCGCGCAGCGTAAAACTGGACGGCAAGGCGCTGCAAGCGCGCTGGGATGCCCGCAACCGCACCCTGGAACTGGCGCTGCCAGCGCGCGCGGCACTGCGCGCCAAATTGAGCGTCGCTTTGTAACATGACTACAAAAATGCGCTAAAACTGGCTGTTTACGGGCTGTCATGCGATTGACAGCCTGTAGTTGCCATGTTATTTTGCTACAAATTTACGCATGCGCGGATAAAAACGGGGACACTTTAGATGCAATCCACCACGAGCAAACCGCGGCTGTCATTCTGGCAGCTGTGGAATATGAGTTTCGGCTTCTTCGGCATCCAGTTTGGTTTCGCGCTGCAGAACACCAACACCAGCCGCATTTTCTCCACGTTGGGCGCTACGCCCGACGAACTGCCCCTGTTCTGGCTCGCCGCACCGGCCACCGGTCTGCTGGTGCAGCCGATTATCGGCTACCTGAGCGACAACACCTGGCATCCGAAGTGGGGCCGTCGCCGTCCATTCTTCTTCATTGGCGCGCTGCTGGCCAGTATTTCGCTGTTCCTGATGCCGAATTCCACCGCCGTGTGGATGGCCATCCTGGTACTGTGGCTGATGGATGCCTCGATCAACGTGTCGATGGAACCGTTCCGCGCCTTCGTCGGTGACAAACTCGATGAGTCGCAGCAAACCGCCGGTTTCGCGATGCAGACCTTTTTCATCGGCCTGGGCGGGGTGATCGCCTCGCTGCTGCCGATCATCTTTACCGATGTCCTCCACGTCAGCAACGAAGTCGTCAACGGCGCCATTCCTGACTCGGTGCGCTACTCCTTCTACGCAGGCGGCGCGGCCTACTTCTTCGCCGTGCTGTGGACCGTGCTGACCGCCGACGAACTGCCGCCGGAAGACGTCGAGAAGTTCCGCATGGAGCGCGCCCAGCGCCGCGGCTTTGCGAATTCGCTGAAAGAAGTGCTGGGTGGCTTCGTACACATGCCAAAGACCATGGTGCAGCTGGCGCTGGTGCAGTTCTTCACCTGGTTCGCGTTGCTGGCGATGTGGGTGTTTACCACCCCGGCAATCGCCGAAAGCGTGTTCAACACCACCGACGGCAAGTCGGCCGCCTTCCAGGAAGCTGGCAACTGGACCGGTATCCTGTTCGCCACCTATGGCGGCGTTTCCGCGCTGGCCGTGTTTTTCCTGCCTAAGCTGGCGAAATTCACCAGCCGCAAATTCGTGCATATGGTCTGCCTGCTGATCGGCGGCGCCGGCCTGGCCAGCATCGCCGTTGCGCATTCCAAGGAAATGCTGATCGTATCGATGATCGGCGTTGGCATCGCCTGGGCAAGTATCCTGACCATGCCCTATGCGATCCTGGCTGGCTCGCTGCCGGCGCGCCGCATGGGCTACTTCATGGGCGTGTTCAATTACTTCATCGTGTTGCCGCAGATTGTCGCCAACCTGGTGCTGGGCCCAGTCATCAAGCACCTGTTCGACGGCCACGCGGTCAACGTCTTGGTGCTGGCCGGTATCGCCATGGCGCTGGGCGGCATCAGCACCCTGCTGGTGAGCGACACGGCCAAGCCTGCCGCCTGATCCCATCCGCGCGCCTGAAGGCGCGCCAATTGCGGTAAAACTGTCGGTTGCAGCAACCAGGAGGTGCGAACATGGCAATCCGGACGGTAGCAACTACTCCCTTCCCTGGACAGCGTCCGGGGACTTCGGGGCTGCGTAAGAAGGTCACAGCCTTCCAGCAGCCCCACTTTCTTGAGAATTTCGTACAAAGCGTGTTCGACATGCTGGGCGACGCCACCGGCAAGACGCTGGTACTGGGCGGCGATGGCCGCTTCCACAACCGCAGCGCAATCCAGGTGGTGCTGAAAATGGCCGCCGCGCGTGGCTTTGCGCGCGTGCTGCTGGGGCAGGGCGGCATTTTGTCCACGCCTGCCGCCAGCTGTGTGATCCGCAAGCATGGCGCGATGGGCGGCATCATCCTGTCGGCCAGCCATAACCCCGGCGGCCCGGATGGCGACTTCGGGATCAAGTACAACGCAGCCAATGGCGGCCCCGCTCCGGAAGCGCTGACCGAAGCAATCTATGAACGCACGCTGGCGCTGGCGGAATACCGCATCAGCGATGCGCCGGATATCGACATCGACACGCGCGGCGAGCACACCGTCGACGGCATGCGCGTCGAGGTGATCGACCCGGTGGCCGACTACGCCGAGCTGATGGCGCAGCTGTTCGACTTTGGCGCCATCCGCCGCCTGTTTGCCGGCGGCTTCAGCATGTGTTTCGACGCCATGCACGCCGTGTGCGGGCCGTATGCCCACGCCATCCTGGAAGGCATGCTAGGCGCTCCGGCCGGCACCGTCATCAACGGCGTGCCGCTGGAAGACTTTGGCGGACTGCATCCCGATCCGAACCCGGTCAATGCCGAACAGCTGATCGAACTGATGGCGGCTCCCGGCGCGCCCGACTTCGGCGCCGCATCCGACGGCGATGCCGACCGCAATATGATCGTCGGCCGCAACTTCCCTGTCACGCCTTCCGACAGCCTGGCCGTGCTGGCCGCCAACGCCACCGTGGCGCCGGGTTATGCCGGCGGCCTGGCCGGCATCGCCCGCTCGATGCCAACCTCGCGCGCCGCCGACCGCGTGGCCGAGGCGCTGGGCGTGCCGTGCTACGAAACGCCGACCGGCTGGAAATACTTCGGCACCTTGCTCGACGCCGGCAAAGCCACGCTATGCGGCGAGGAGAGCTACGGCACCGGCTCGCGCCACATCCGCGAAAAGGATGGCCTGTGGGCGGTGCTGTACTGGCTCAACCTGCTGGCGGTGCGCGGCGGCTCGGTGCAGGACATCGTCACCGCCCACTGGCAGCGCTTTGGTCGCCACTATTACTCGCGCCACGACTACGAAGCCATTTCGCCCGACGCGGCGCGCCTGCTGATGCAGGACTTGCGCATCAAGCTGGCCTACATGGCTGGGCAGAAGATGAACCATTACGAAGTGCAGTCCGCCGACGATTTCGAGTACACCGACCCGGTGGACAGCTCGCACGCCAGCCAGCAGGGCATCCGCATCATGATGACGGACGGCTCGCGCATCGTGTACCGCCTGTCCGGCACCGGCACGGAAGGCGCCACCCTGCGCGTCTACCTTGAACGCTACGAAGCCGACCCCGCGCAGCACCATTTACCAACCCAGCAAGCCCTGGCAGGCCTGATCGCCATCGCCGACAGCGTAGCCAGCATCGTCCTGCACACCGGGCGCACCAACCCCACCGTTATCACATAAGGAAAAAGCCGCATGAAACTCTCAGCCCTCGCATTGTCCTTGTTGCTTGCCGCCGGCGCGCACAGCGCACTTGCCGCGCCGCCCAAGCCTTTCCTCTGGGAGAATGCGACCGTTTACTTCCTGGTGACCGACCGCTTCGCCAATGGCGACAAGGCCAACGACCTGGCCTACGGCCGCCAGGCCGACGCCGCGCCGCTGCGGGGTTTCATGGGCGGCGACTTCAAAGGGCTGACGGCAAAGATCAAGTCGGGTTATTTTGACGACCTGGGCGTGGACGTGATCTGGACCACGCCGCCGATCGAGCAAATCCATGCGGGGACGGACGAGGGCACCGGAAAATCGTACGGCTTCCATGGCTATTGGGCGCGCGATTTCACGGCGATGGATGCCAACCTGGGCACCGAAAAGGACTTCCGTGATTTCGTCGACGCGGCCCACGCGCGCGGCATCCGCGTGCTGCTGGATGTGGTGATGAACCATACCGGCCCTGTCACCGAGGCCGATCCGGTCTGGCCGGAAGGCTGGGTGCGCACCAGCCCTCAATGCACATATAAGGACGCGCCGACCACGGTGAACTGCACGCTGGTGAAGAACCTGCCGGACTTCCTCACCGGCAGCGATGCCGCTGTCGAATTGCCCGAAGCGCTGGCCGCCAAGTGGAAAGCCGAGGGGCGCTACGAGCGCGAAGTAAAGGAGCTGGACGACTTCTTCGCCAGCACCGGCTATCCGCGCGCACCGCGCTATTACCTGATGAAGTGGCATGCCGACTGGGTGCGCAAGTATGGCATCGACGGCTTCCGCGGCGATACGGTGAAGCACGTCGAGCCTGGCGTGTGGGCGGAGCTGCGCAAAGTTTCGCTGGCTGCGCACGAAGAATGGAAGCGCGCCAATCCGAAGAAGGTGCTGGGCGATGGCCGCTTCTTCATGACGGCGGAGGTTTACAACTACAACATTGCGCATGGCCTGGAATTCGACCTGGGCGGCGGCTCGAAGGCGAACTATTACGCCAACGGCTTCGACAACCTGATCAACTTCGGCCTGGTGCATGATGCGAAAGGTGACTACGAGTCCATCTTCAGCAAATATGCGGCGCAGCTGGCGGGTCCGCTGAAGGGCTACTCGGTGCTGAACTACATCTCGTCCCACGACGACGGCAACCCTTACGACGGCGCGCGCAAAAAGCCATTCGAATCGGCCAGCAAGCTGCTGCTGGCGCCGGGCGCGGCGCAGATTTATTACGGCGACGAGACGGCGCGCCGGCTGGATATCGCCGAAGCGACAGGCGACGCCAAGCTGCGCTCCCTGATGAATTGGGATGAGTTGAAGTCAAATGCGCAGCGTGAAGGCTACAAGGTGGGCGCGGTGCGCGCGCACTGGGCCAAGCTGGGCAAGTTCCGCCAGGCGCATCCTGCGGTTGGCGCCGGCGAGCATAAAAAATTGGCGGATGCGCCGTACACTTTCAGCCGCGTGCGCGGTGCTGACAAGGTCGTGGTGGCGCTGGATGTGAAGACAGGGCAGGCGGTGGATATTTCCGTAGCCGGAGTATTCGCTGACGGCGCGAAAGTGAAGGATGCTTATTCCGGCGCTTCATACAAAGTGAAGAGCGGGGTGGTGCGCACCAACGGCAAGCACGCCACGGTCCTGCTCTCACAGTAAAACCGGAAGATCAGTGCCTGACCCGCAGGGTCAGGTACGGTTTTACTCGACAAACACCACTGCCGTCCGTGCGGGGATAGTAAAGCTGCCGGAGCCAGCATCAAACCGCGCCTCCGCAGCCCGCTTATCCCCCGCACCCGCCGCCGTATGCACCGGATGCAGGCGATAAGCCTTCCCTGCCTCCGACGGTGCGACGATAGTCTGTGCCACCTTATCCACGTTGATAAAGTAGGCCACGGTCTTGAACCCGGCGTCCGGATAACCCGCGCCATCAAGACGCGCGGCCAGCACCGTCGCCACCTGCTGCGGCCCCGTATTCAAGAACTGCAAGCGCTGCTGGATATCCTCCACCGAGCGCATGCGGAACAAAGTGCTGCTCGCACGGATCCGCAGCAAATCCCTGAACGTATCCCGCGCAAACGCAATATCCACCGGCGTTGGCTTCAACGCCGGATTAGCCAGCAAAGGCTTGATCAGCGCATAGTCCTTGCCATTATCCTCAGCACGCGGCAGGCCCACGCCAAAGTAGTTGTCCTGGTAAGTCCAGTCCAGCCGGTTGAACCAATCCCCCGACTCAAAGCTGTTCCGGTCCAGCGACTTCGAACGCAGGATCTCCATGCCCGCATGGTAATAAGCCACCCCCTGCGAGAAGGCATTCACCGCCGCCGCCAGCATCTGCACGCGCGCCCGGTCCGCACTGGTGGTCGACACCGGCAGCTTGAAGACATTGATGTCGTACAGCGTCTGGTTATCGTGGTTCTCCACATAGTTCACCGCCTCGCCCGGCTGGCTGGCATAACCGGCAGGCTGGTTGCCGCCGTAAGCGATCGCCTGCAGCTCCTTGACCTCGCCGGTATGGGTCTGCATGCGGTAGGAACGGAGCGACCCCGCCAGGCCAACCTTGACCATGTCCGCAGCCTTCATCAGATCCAGCACCGGACGCAGGCCCGCCGCCGCATTGGCGTCGTACACCAAGCCATTCACATAGCCTTGCTGCGAAATCATCTGCTGCCCCGAATCGCCGGCGCCGCCACCGCGCACCGCATCGCGTGCACGGTCGCTGAAGGTACCGATGCCGCTGCCGTTCAGCGACAGCTGCGACGCCTGCACGAAGCGCGCACCATCCGCCACCTCGCCGAAGTTCCAGCCTTCGCCGATCAGGTTGACATGGCGGCCGGCGGCCTTGTTCACGCGCGCCTGCAGCGCCTCCATCGCCGCGCGCGGCTGGTGGCCCATCAGGTCGAAGCGGAAGGAATCGATGTGGTAATGCTTCGTCCACAGCTCCGCCGAATCGATCATCAGCTTCGCCATCATGCGGTTCTCGGTCGCCGTATTGAAGCAGCAGGTCGACTGCTCGATATCGCCCTTCAGGTTCAGGCGGTGGTAATAGCCCGGCACGATCCGGTCCAGCACCGAACGCTCATGCTGGCCGCCACGGAAAGTGTGGTTGTAGACCACATCGGTGCCCACGCGCAGGCCGGTCTTGTGCAGCGCCATGACCATTTCGCGCAGTTCGATGATGCGGCGCGCGCCATCGGAAGCGTCGGTGCTGTAGCTGCCTTCCGGCGCATTGAAGTGCCACGGATCGTAGCCCCAGTTGTAGCAGTCCTTTTGCGCGTTATCGCTGATGACCTTCTGCTGCTGGTCGCTGTCCGGCGCGCCGTGCACTACGGGCGCCACACAGCCTTGTTCCGGAATGCTGCCCAGGTCATACACCGGCAGCAGGTGCACGTCGGTCATGCCAGCCTTGGCCAGCATGGCCAGGTGCTTCATGCCGTTCGAACCGGTTTCGCGGAAGGCCGTGTACTTGCCGCGGTTCGGTGCACTTACCGACAGGTCGTTGATCGAAAAGTCGCGCACGTGCAGCTCGTAGATCGACATATCGGTCTGTGCCTTCACGTTTGCCGGCGGCTGGTCCTTGCCCCAGCCCGGTGGCGCCAGGCGCGGATCGGCCAGGTCGGCGATGTAGCTGCGCGCCGAATTGGCGGTCAGGCTGACGGAGTAGGGATCGGTGACCAGGTTGCGCACCAGGCCCGCGCGCGGCGCAACCACGTCCACCACGTACTTGTAATAGCTGCCCGACAGGTTGGTGCCCAGCTTGGCCGACCAGATGCCGGTCTTGGCATCGGCGCGCATGGCAGTAATCGACTTAGGCTTGCTGCTGCCGGTGTCGAACACGCACACCGACACGCCTTGCGCAGTTGGCGCCCACAGCTTGAAGCTGGTGCCGGCTTTGCCGGGCGTGGCGCCCAGATCCGCCGCGCGCTCGGCGCCCGAGTAAATGTCGTCCAGCGCGCCCGGCACTTGCAGCGTGGTCGCATCACGCACCGTGCCGTCCGCGTTTTCCTGTACCAGCAACAGCTGGTGGCGCAGCAGGCCGCCCAGTTTGCGCTGGATCGCCTCCGGCAGCGCCAGGGTCACGCCATCGCCCGCATATTTGAAGCGCGGCGCCGCATCGGCCGGCAGCGCGGCGCTGCTCGCCTCCAGCGGAATGACGCCATCCGCGCCGCTCACGCGGCCGCCTGGCTGCGCATCGACCGCCGCCGTCAGCGAGTGGTATAGCTTGAAGCTGCCCTCGGCCTTCACGCCCGGCCAGCGCGCCAGCGCACCATTCAGCCACAGCGCACGCGCGTCGTAGGCCTTGCCTTGCGCGAGCACGGTTTCATGCGGCCCCTCGCAAGCCGCCAGCTTCGGCGCCGGCTGCAATGCCGCCGCCAGTGCCCCGGTGGAGGGAAGGGCCGCCCCGAAGGCAATGGCAAGCGAAGTGGTAAGGGTGGTGCGGCGGGTACTCATGTTTGTCTCCATTATTGGTAGCTGGGCTACAGGAATCCTACCGTAATTTATGTAGCTTTACTACGAAAAAGTCGGTGCCAGGTCTGTCATTCGGACATCGGTTGCGCACCTTTGATATTGCTCAAGGATTTCGCCAAACGAAAACGCCCCGCTGCTCGGCTGAGCCAAGCGCGGGGCGTCTTGAGAAAAATCAAAGGTGCGCGATCAGTGTCTGAATGACAGGCCTGGCACCGAATTCAGGCGGCTTTGAGTTCTCCCTTGCGGTAGAAATCGACCATCTTGTAGCGCATGGCGTACAGGGCGAAGCAGCCTGCGACCAGCGCGGCGAAGGCGGCGAAGAAGTACATCTGGAACGCCATCACCGAGAAGCCGGTGGTCTTGATGTAGGCAGATACGGCGTCGTTCTTCACGCCGGCATTCAGGATCAGCACCCACAGGTTGCCAACCGTGACCGCCAGGTACCACAGCGCCATGATCACGCCCTTCATCGAGGACGGCGCTTGCGAATAAGCGAACTCCAGGCCGGTGGCGGAGACCAGCACTTCGCCGAACGTCAGCAGGGCGTAAGGCAGGATCTGCCACGCCATCGATACCGGCGTGCCGCCATCCATCACCACCTGCAGCGTGCCAATCACCACCCAGGCCAGCGCAGACACGAAAATGCCGGTGCCCATGCGGCGCAGCGGGGTCGGCTCGATGCCCAGCTTGCGCAGCAGCGGGAACAGGGCGATGTTATTGAACGGGATCAGCAGCATCACCAGCAGCGGGTTCAGCGCCTGCATCTGCGCCGGCACAAAGGAGAACGACCAGCCCAGGATTTCATAAGTCGGGTGCACCATATCGTTGGCCTGCACGATCCAGGTCGATGCCTTCTGGTCGAACAGGGACCAGAACGGGGTCACCATCGCAAACACGATAAAGATGCGCAGCACGGCGCGCACGCCGTCCACCGCCTCGTCGCTATGTTTGCCGCGGGCGCGCTCCAGCTGCATCGAGGTGCCGATGCCGCCGAACGCCATCACCAGCACCAGCGCGGTACAGGCGGCGATCACAAAGCCCCAGGATGGGGTCATGGCCAGCGAAACCGCGCCTGCCGCCACGCCGACCAGCGCCATGGTCAGGCCCGGGCGCGATTGGCCCGGCGCAGCCTCCAGCAGGGCGGTCTTGGCGACGCGGGTGAATGATTCCTGGTTCGGTTCCGATGGCGGCACGTGCACGTACTTCTTGCGGCCGGCCCAGAACACGATAGTGGCGATGAACATCAGGATGCCTGGAATGCCGAATGCCACCGAGGCGCCGTAGTCGCGCAGGAAGATCGGCATCAGCAGCGATGCGAAGAAGGAGCCGAAGTTGATCGACCAGTAGAAGGCGTCGAACACCACCTTGGCCTTCTTCTTGTTGGTCTGGTCGAACTGGTCGCCGACAAAGGACACTACCAGCGGTTTGATGCCGCCGGAGCCGAAGGCAATCAGGAACAGGCCGAAATAGAAGCCGTTGATATTGTGCTCGAACAGCGCCAGGCAGGCATGTCCCGCGCAGTAGATCAGCGAGAACCAGAAGACCGTGTTGTACTTGCCGAAGTAGCGGTCCGACAGCCAGCCGCCCAGCAGCGGGAAGAAGTAGACGCCGATCACGAAGGTGTGGAAGACGTGCTTTGCTTCGCTGGCGCGGTGTTCGGACGGAATGAACAGCAGCAAGGTGCTGATCAGGAATGGCACCAGGATGTTGCGCATGCCGTAAAAACTGAAACGTTCGCAGGCTTCGTTAGTGATGATGTACGGGATTTGCCGGGGCATCGGCCCGTTACCCTGTTCCAGTTCTTGCTTCGACATGAAGGCTCCAGTTCTAAATATTGGGCGCGATGCTATGCGAACGGCTTGCACTTGGCAACTACTGGTTTCCCTTATCTGTAGTTTGACTACGTAGAAAATCGTAAGTCATTGATTTTAAACAGTTCATAGTGATTGAACTTCCCGCATTCATCATGTATATTATCTACATAGTCATCTTTATTCGGGATTCAGCATATGAGCACACCTTGGTGGAAAGAAGCAATCATTTATCAGGTATATCCACGCAGCTACCTGGACACCAACGGTGACGGCATCGGCGACCTGAATGGCATCACCGATCGCCTCGACTACATTGCCAAACTGGGCGTGGACATCATCTGGATCTCGCCATTCTTCAAATCCCCGATGCGCGATTTCGGCTACGACGTGGCCGACTACTGCGACGTCGACCCGATGTTCGGCACCCTGGCGGACTTCGACAAGATGATCGCCAAGGCGCACAGCCTGGGCCTGAAGATCATGATCGACCAGGTCATGTCGCATACCTCGGAAGACCATCCGTGGTTCAAGGAGAGCCGTTCCTCGCGCGATAATCCGAAATCCGACTGGTATATCTGGGCCGATCCGCTGCCGGACGGGAACCCGCCCAACAACTGGCTGTCCGTGTTCGGCGGCTCGTCGTGGCAGTGGGATTCGCGCCGCAAGCAGTATTACATGCACAACTTCCTGGTCAGCCAGCCGGACCTGAACTTCCATAACCCCGAAGTGCAGCAGGCGCACCTGGACGCGCTGCGCTTCTGGCTCAAGCGCGGCGTCGACGGCGTGCGCATGGATGCCTGCAATTTCCACTTCCACGACCGCCAGCTGCGCAGCAACCCGCCGGCCCTGGTGCGCGACACCTCCACCGTCAGCGACGCCAATCCGTACGGCATGCAGGCCCACGTCTACGACAAGAGCCAGCCGGAGAACGTGGCCTTCCTGGAGAAGCTGCGCGTGCTGCTGGACGAATACGGCGCGGTCGCCATCGGCGAAGTGGGCGCGGACGATTCGCTGGCCGTGATGGCCCAGTACACGGAAGGCGGCAACAAGCTGCACATGGCCTACAGCTTCAACCTGCTGACCGCCGATAGCAGCGCGGGCCATATCCGCAAGCAGGTCGAGGACTTCAAGGCGCGCGTCAAGGACGGCCAGCCTTCCTGGTCGGTCGGCAACCACGATGCGGTGCGCGTGGTGACGCGCTGGAACGGCATGAGCAACCAGGCGGCGTTCGCCAAGCTGGTGTTGGCCATGCAGCTGTCGCTGAAAGGCACGCCTTGCCTGTACCAGGGCGACGAACTGGCCTTCAGCGAGGCGGATGTGCCGTATGAACTGATCCAGGACCCGTATGGCAAGACCTTCTGGCCTGAATTCAAGGGCCGCGATGGCTGCCGTACGCCGATCGCCTGGACCAATGGCGAGCATGGCGGCTTCACCAGCGGCACGCCGTGGCTGCCGGTGGCGGAGGAGCACAAGGCCATCGCCGCTTCGGTGCAGGAGGAAGATGCGAATTCGCCGCTGAATTTCGCGCGCCGCATGATCGCCTGGCGCAAGACCATGCCGCAGCTGACGCGCGGCGATATCGAGTTTTACGACGCGCCGGAGCCGGTGCTGGCGCTGCGGCGCGACCTGCCGGGGGAGCGCAGCGTGATCGCGCTGTTCAACCTGGGCGCGGCGCCGGTCAACTTCACGCTGCCGCAGGCCAGGGGCGCGCAGAAGCTGGAACAGCCTGGCTTGCCGGGTGAGGTGGTCGACGGGCAGGTCCAGCTGCCAGGCTATGGCGCGTGGTTTGGCTATGCTGCATAAATGTTTTAGGGTATCCTCCCGCCTTTAAGGCGTTATCTAAATCTTAAAAAAGACAATGAAACAGATAGAGGCAGACCCAAAAGCAAACCGCTCCGCTTTTGCGGATGGCCCACGCCTGCTGGCGGACATCGGCGCCACCCATGCGCGCCTGGCCTTGCAGACGGCTCCCGGTGAGTTCAAGGCGGTACGCGTGCTGCAGTGCGACGACTTCACCGGCATTGTCCCGCTGCTGCGCAGCTATCTGGCCGACCACGGCGATATCAGCCTCAATCACGGCGCGCTGGCGCTGGCCAACCCGGTGCATGGCGATTTCATTCGCATGACCAACCGCGACTGGCAGTTCTCCACCGACGAAGTGCGGCGCGAACTGGGCCTGCATACCCTGCTGGTGGTGAACGACTTTACCGCGCTGGCGATGGCCATCCCCGGCTTCAAGGCGGATGACCTGATGCAGGTTGGCGGCGGCACCCCGGCGCAGAATTCCGTGATCGGCGTGCTGGGCCCGGGCACGGGCCTGGGCTGCTCCGGCGTGATCCCGACCACCGACGGTTTCGTCACCCTTGGTTCGGAAGGCGGCCACACCAATTTTGCGCCGGCCGACGAACGCGAATACGCGATCCTGCAGTACGCCTGGCAGACCTGGCCGCACGTATCGAACGAGCGCCTGATCTCCGGTCCGGGCATGGAGATCATCTACCGCGCCCTGGCGCGCCGCAATGGCCTGAGTGTGCGCGACCTGACGTCGCAGCAGATCATCGCCGGCGCGATGAAGGACAAGAACGCGCTGTGCATCGAAGTGCTGGAATGCTTCTGCGCCATGCTGGGCGGCGCGGCGGCCAACCTGGCGGTGACGCTGGGCTCCTTCGGCGGCATCTTTATCGGCGGCGGCATCGTGCCGCGCATGGGTGAGTGGTTCCTCGAATCGCCGTTCCGCACCCGCTTTGAGGCGAAGGGCCGTTTCTCGTCCTACCTGGCCGATATCCCGACCTATGTGATCACCACCCCGAACCCGGCGTTCTACGGCGTGGCGACCATCCTGTCCGAACACCTGCGCGGCCGCACCGGCGCCAATACGCTGATGGAGCGCGTGCAGTCGCTCAAGGCGGAGCTTACGCCGGCCGAGCAGCGCGTGGCGCAGCTGGTGATCGAGCAGCCGCGTCTCGTGTTGAACGAGCCGATTGCCGATATCGCCCGCCTGGCGGAAGTGTCGCAGCCGACCGTGATCCGTTTCTGCCGTTCGCTGGGCTTCCAGGGACTGGCCGACTTCAAGCTGAAATTTGCTTCCAGCCTGACCGGCGCTATTCCGGTGCGCCACAGCCAGGTGCGCGTGTCCGACAGCACGCACGACCTGAGCGCGAAGGTGATCGACAACACCGTCTCGGCGATCCTGAAGTTCCGCGACCAAATGGACGTGCATTCGCTGGATCGCGCCATTGAGCTGCTGTCGCACGCCAAGAAGGTCGAGTTCTACGCCATGGGCAACTCGCGCGTGGTGGCGCTGGATGGCCAGCACAAGTTCTTCCGCTTCCGCATCCCGACCGCCGCTTACGGCGACTCGCACCTGTTCACACTGGCCGCCGAGCTGCTGAAGCCGGGCGACGTGGTGATTGCCATTTCCAATTCCGGCAAGCTGCCGGAGCTGCTGGAAGCGGTGGATGCGGCGCGCCGTGCCGGCGCCGACGTCATCGCCATTACCAGCAGCCAGTCGCCGCTGGCGAAAAAGGCCTCGGTCTGCCTGGCGGTTGACCACTCGGAGGACAGCAGCGCTTTCCTGTCGATGATCTCGCGCATCCTGCAGCTGCTGCTGATCGACATCCTGTCGGTCGGTATCTCGCTGGACGAGCAGAACGCCGAACTGGTGCTGGAGCACAAGGCCAATGGTGTGGTGCAGGAGAGCAGGCGATTGCAAATCTCCCACCTGGATAACTGAGAACGGGCCGCAAGGCCCGTTTTTTTTGCTTGCAAACTCCGCAGAATAGTTTACGATATATCTTATTGAGATATATCTTACGGAGTATGCCATGTTCCATTTCTTCCGCGGCCACCACCGGCTGCACCACGAGCACCATCACCACCAGCGCGGCGGCGGCGGACGGGGGCCGAAGATGTTCGATTCCGGCGCCATGCGCTACGTCGTGCTGCAGCTGATCGCCGACAAGCCGCGCCACGGATACGAAATCATCAAGGAGCTGGAAACGCTGACCGGCGGCAGCTACTCGCCCAGCCCGGGCGCGATTTACCCGCTGTTGTCCATGCTGGCCGATATGGGCCACGTGGATATCGTTAAAGATGGCAACAAAAAGCTGTATTCCGTGCTGGCGGACGGCCTGGCCTTCCTCGACGCGAACCGCGCCATGGTGGATGCCTATATGGCGCGCCTGTCCTGCAGCGGCGGCGCTGAAGAGGGCGGCGACTTGCGCAGCCTGATGCACGCCCTGAAGGAAGCTGTCATTTCCCGAGGCCGCGGCCCGCGCACCACGCGCGAGCAGGTGGACGCCATCCGCGCTATCCTGAAGCGCGCAACCGACGACATTATCAATCTAAGCTGATGACCCTGACACTGACTCCCCAACGCGAACGCACAGTCCTATGGCTGCTGGCGTTCATCCAGTTCACCGTGATCATGGACTTCATGGTCATGATGCCGCTCGCGCCGCAGCTGATGCGCGCATTCTCGATCAGCGCCGCCCAGGTCTCGGGCGCGGTGTCGGCCTACGCCTGGTGCGCCGGGCTTTCCGGCCTGCTGGCCGCCACCTACGCCGACCGCTTCGATCGCAAGAAGCTGATGCTGACGGTGTTCATGCTGTTCAACCTCTCCAACCTGGCTTGCGCGCTGGCGCCTAACTTCCATGTGCTGGTGCTGTCGCGCGCCTTTGCCGGCATGACCGGCGGCGTGCTGGGTGCGATCAGCATGTCCATCATCGCCGACCTGATTCCGCAAGAGCGGCGCGGCGCCGCCACCGGCATCGTGATGACTTCCTTTAGCATGGCGGCGATTGCCGGCGTGCCGATTGGCGTCATGCTGGGTGCGCACTTCGGCTGGCAGTCGCCGTTCTACCTGCTGGTGGTGCTGTCGATGGTGGTATGGGTCGTGGCGGCGCGTGCGCTGCCGTCGATGACCGCGCACCTGTCCAATGCGCCGGTGCCGCTGGCGCGCGTGCTGCCGGAGTTGCTTGGCCTGTTCACGGTCGGCGCGCACCTGCGCGGCTTCCTCCTGAGTTTTGTGGTGACGGTCAGCGGCATGATGGTGATCCCGTTTATCTCGCCGATGCTGGTGGGGAACCTGGGCATCCAGCCGGCGCAGATCAGCTACGTCTACCTGTGCGGCGGCATCGCCACTTTGTTCAGTTCACGCCTGATCGGCGGCTGGGCCGACCGCGCCGGCAAGCACCAGGTGTTCCGCTGGGTGGCGCTGTTCTCGATTGCGCCTACGCTGTTCATGACGCATATGCCGCAAATTCCGCTGCTGGCGGTGATGCTGTTCTTCCCGTTCTTCATGGTGGCGATGTCGGGCCGCTTTGTGCCGCTGCAGGCGCTGCTGACCACCATTCCCGAGCCGCAGCGGCGCGGTGCTTTCCTGAGCGCTAATGCGGCGATCCAGCAGGTGGGGACGGGCGCCGGCGCCTTTGCCGGCGGCATGCTGGTGCATACCGATGCGGCGGGGCGCCTGCTTGGCTATGACACCATCGGCCTGATCGCCTCGGCGCTGATCTTCTTTGCGGTGTGGTGGGTTGGGCGGGTGCAGGGCGCATCCGCGCCGCTGGCTACGCGCTCTCCGGCTTAGCCACCAGGTCGAGCAGGGCGCGGCCCTGCTCCAGTACCGGCTTGGCCAGTTCGTCGCGCATGATGTTGGTGAAGAGGCCTTCCATCATGCGGTTGCCATTCTGCTCCAGGAAAGTGATGCGCATGCGGCCTTCGGCTGGCGCGTAGACGGGCTTTTGGCGGCCCGCCACGGCGCAGGCGGCGATGGCGGTGGCGACCAGGGTTTTGGCCTGGTCCGCGATGTTGGACGGTGCGCCTTCGAAGACCGCGGTGTGGCCGTGCTGGTCGATGTAGCGTACGCGCCCGTCGGCGTAGGCGGCCAGGGTATCCATGCCCTTATCTAGCGGGACTTCGATGATTACGCCCAGCATGTCCGGCGCTGCGGGCTGGTGGCCGTGGTCGCGCAGCCATTGCGCGGCCAGCAGGCGCACGCGGCTTTCTTCCGTGGCGTCCTGCGCGATGCCTTGCACCACGCGCGGGTCGGGGGCGTCGCCGAACAGGCTGCCCGCGTCGTCGGCGAACAGCATATTGTGGACTGCGTTCAGTTCCGCGGTGCCGTAAGGGGCGTCAGCGCGGACTTTCGATTTGACGCCGAGTGCTGCAAACAACTTCTTGAACATCTTTTACCATCCAGTGAGTGCTTCTGTTTCCGTCACATGGCGCCAGCTTGGGCGGGCGCGCATCATGTCGGCATATTTCTTCAGGGCCGGCCAGTCGGTGGCCGGGCGCGGCATATTGCGCGACCAGCGCATGTACATGGTCAGCATCAGGTCCACGCCGGAGAACGATTCGCCCAGCAGGTAAGGGCCATTATCGGCCAGGCGCGCATCCAGTGTCGCCCACATCGATTCGATGCGCTGCTGGATGGCGCTGCGGACCGCCGTGTCGCCCTCGCTGCTGCCAATGTCGGAAGGGTAGAACCACAGGCGGAAGTTGCCGCCCAGGTTGTTCGCCATGGTCACGGCCAGTTCGTACCATTCCGCGCGGGCCAGCGAGCCGGCCGCTGGCGCCAGGTTCGATTGCGGGTGGCGTTCGGCCAGCATCAGCATCAGGGCCGCCGATTCATGGAAAGCGCGGCCGTCGATGATCAGGGTAGGGACTTTGCCTTGCGGGTTGATGCGCAGGTACTCGGGGCTGCGCTGCTGGCCCGCTTCCAGGTCCACCGCCACCAGCTCGTAAGGCACGCCGATTTCCTTCAGCGCCGCGTGGATTGCCAGGCTTGCCGCGCCGCGGCCGTAGTAGAGGGTGTACATGCTTAGTCCTTCAGGCCTTTGCGCCATTGGTCGAGCTGGAGCAGTTCGCCGCTGGTGTCGTCTTCCACCAGGATGTCGCCGCTGGCGTGCGATACCAGGAAGCTGGCCAGCGCCTGCGCCATGTCGTCGCCGTTTTCCACGAAGCTGAGCTGGTAGTAGGGCTGGCCTTTCACGTCGCGCGGGGCGGGATCGGTTTCGATCAGCGCGCCGTGACGCACGCCGCCGCTGCGTTTTTCGATGTTGTCGGCCCAGCGTTTCAGTTCCGGCAACGCCATCAGCTTTTCCACCGCCTGGTCGCGGCTGACCGCTGCTTTGGCGGCCGGCGTGGCGGCGACGGCCATTGCCGGTGCGGGCGCCGGCGCGGGCGCCGCTTCCGAACGGTGAGTGCTTACGTACCAGGCGCCGAAGCCGGCAACGAGAAGGCCGGCGACAGCGCCGGCAATGGCAGATTTACGGGAGGAAGACATGCGGCGCAACGATCCGGCAGTTTGAAAACGGCCATACTACCAGATCGGCGCAAATGGCTACTTACGGCGCAGGAGGATGGCGCAGAACAGCAGCACGCACAGGCCGTCGAAGCCGGCAATGCCCCACATCAGCCCTGGCGACGGCAGGTTTGCCACCATCAGCACCAGGGCCAGTTTTTCCAGCGCCGCGACCAGCATGATCGGCCGCTGCAGGGCCGGCTGGCGCGCGGCATACACCATCAGGCCGGCGATGCAGCCGACCAGGAGGCCCCAATGGCGCACAAAGAACAGCCCGCCCGCTTCGGTGACGGTCAACCCGAGCAGGTTGAGGACCGGCTGCGGCAGCAGGAACACGATGGCGGCGCCGCCGGTCGCGAGACCGGTTGCGCGCAGCAGGAAGGGCAGTTTTGATTCTAATTGCATGAAGTCTCCATCAGAGTGCGTAAAGGCCGCGCGGGCCGGGGAATTCGCTGCCGTCGTCGGCGCCGATCTCGGTGTCGATCAGTGTATTGGTGCGGCTGGAAAGATCCAATAGCAGGTTGCGGTGCTGCTCCGGCCGCGCCGCCAGGTTGACCAGTTCGTCCGGGTCGGTCTGCGTGTCGTACAGTTCCAGCTCGTTATAGCGCAGCAGGGTTTCCCAGTCGCGCGGCTTGTGGTGCTGGTTGGGCTGGAAGTAGCGGGCGAATTTGTAGCGGCCATCGTGGATGCCGCGGAACAGGGTCTTGTTCTCCAGGCTGGGGAGCAGCCTGCCACCCTGCATCGCCACGCGCAACGGCGTCAGGCGGTCGATCACATGGTCGGTGCGCAGCGAAGAGCGTGTGAAGTCGGGGTCGATATACAGCGGCACGCCATAGTTGAACAGGATGCCGCGCTTGTCGCGCTCACTGCGCGTATCCGGCGCGGCCACCGCGGCGGAAACGTCGACGCCTTTCAGGAATGGATAGGCTTCGGCGCAGGCTTTCGGCTGCACGCCGGCCAGGCCGAGCAGGGTTGGCGTCAGGTCGATGCACGATGCCAGGGCGGCGGTATGCTGGCCGTGGCGCGCTTCCGGGTGGGCCACGATGAATGGCAGGCGCACGTTTTCCTTGTACATATGCGGGCCTTTCTGGCGCAGGCCTTGCGCGCCGGCCATCTCGCCGTGGTCCGAGGTGTAGATCACGATGGTGTCGCGGTCCAGGCCGAACTTTTGCAGCGCCGTCAGGATGGACATGGCCTGCTGGTCCACGTCGCGGATGCAGTTGAAGTAGTAGCTCTGGTAGGTGTGCCAGGCGTGCCGGTCCTGCAGGTCGATATGGCCGTACAAGGCGTCGCACAGCGACTGGTAGGCGCGCTGCGACGATGGCTTGCCGGCCAGCGCGGCATGCTCGAAAGAGGCCGGCAGGGGCACGTCCCACAGCTTGTCGTATGGGGCGCCTTGCGGCGGGCCGGATAGCGGCGACAGGGCGCTGCGCAGCAGGCGCGATTCGTCCTGCGCTGCGCCGTGGCTGTAGTACATCACGTCGTGCGGATTGACGAAGTTGACCGCCATGAACCAGGGCTGCTTGCCTTGCAGGTCGCGGCCTTTGGTGCCGAGCCATTCGATGGCGCGGCTGGCGGTCTGGCGGTCGGTGCGGTAGCCGGTCCAGGTGGCACCGTGCGGGTCGCCGTCGCTATTGAAATCGGAGAAGCCGAAGGGCTCCAGGTCATTGCTGGTGTCGGGATAAGGGCCGTAGATCAGGCCCGGGTCGTGGCGCATGGGGCTCAGGTGCCACTTGCCCTTGTAGGCAGTGTAATAGCCTTGCGCGCGCAGCAGGTGGCCCACGCTTGGCAGATCCTGCGCCAGCTGCGGGAAGGTGGGCGGCGCCTCGATATTGGCCGTCATGCGCGTGTGCTGCGTGTGCTGGCCGAAATACATATTCGAGCGCGAAGGCGAGCAGGGCGTGGTGTTGGCGTGGTAGTGGCTGAAGTTCGTCCCGTGTTCGGCCAGCCAGTCGTGGGCCGGCAGGTCCAGCGCCTTGGGCAGGTCGGGCCGGCTGCGTTCCTGGTCGGTGACGATCAGCAGGATGTTCAGGCGCCGTTCGCGGCGGGTCTGGTCCGACACGGCGCTGCGCAGCACCATCGGCCGGCGCGGCCGGTTCATCCAGTTGCCGGCCAGGGTGGCGGCGCCCATGGCGCCCATGCTTGCCAGGAAATGGCGGCGGCTCCAGTGATCCATGATGTCTCCTTTATGCGTATGCGCCGATTATTTGCGCTGGACACGTATGAGGCAACTGCATAATATTCATGAATAGCAATGCGGAAAATGCATGGATCTACGTAAACTTCGCCATATCATCGCCCTGTTTGAGGAGGGCAGCTTCGTCAAAGCCGCCCAGCGCGTGCATTTGACGCAACCGGCCCTGTCGCGTAGCGTGCAGGCGCTGGAGGCCGACCTGGGCGTCAGCCTGTTCGACCGCACCCGCGACGGCGTCCACGCCACCGCCGCCGGACGCCAGTTCGTGGAACGCGCCCGCGCCATCGAACGCTCGCTGAGCGTGTTCCAGCACGATATGCGGCAATTGCATACCGGCGTGGCCGGCGAAGTCGCGTTCGGCGTCGGCCCGTTCCCCGCGTTCAGCGCACTGGAACCGGCCCTGCAGGCGATTACGCGCGACTACCCGCAATTGCGCCTGCGCGTGGAAATCCAGAACGCCCCCGCGCTGGCGGGCCACCTGAAGGCGGAACGGATTGAATTCTTCCTGGCGGATGTGCGCCTGCTGAAGCACGACGCCGAGTTGCGCATCAACCCCGTCGGCATCCACCCCGGCCTGCTGTGCTGCCGCGCCGGGCACCCGCTGGCCGGCGCAAAGAAGGCCGGCCGCCGCGAGCTGCAGCACTACGGCTTCGTCTCAGTCCACCTGCCGCCCACCAGCGCGATGCCGCCGGCGTTACTGGAATTGATTGAAGAAGTGGACGGCAAACGCCCGCAAATGCTGGCCTGCGACCACGTCGACCTGCTCAAGCACCTGGCCCTGCAAAGCGACCGCCTGCTGCTGACAACCCGCTCGACCGTCGAAGCCGAGCTGGCAAGCGGCGCCCTGGTCGAACTCCCCATCCCCGCACTGGCCGAAGCCGGCATCGAGCTGGGCCTCGTCACCCTGCGCGAGCGTACCCTCTCCGCCGCCGCCGAAGTGGTGATCGCACAGCTCGTGAAATAAAAAAGCCTGCAAGGCGTGAACCTTGCAGGCTTGGTGCGGCGTTGGAGGCGCCTTATTTCTGACGGCGACGCAAGGTGAAGCCGAGCATGCCGAGGCCCAGCGCGACGGACATCAAGGTGCCGGGCTCCGGCACGTTTGTGGTCAGCGACACGTTGTCCAGCGAGCCGCCGTAGCTATCGCTATTGCCGGCTGCAACGAATTCAAGTTTGGACTGGCTGCCGGCCGCGAACAGCGACAGGTCGTATTTGATCCAGTTCGTTACCGAGCTACGGTTGTCCTGCTCGAGATGCTTGACCAGCAGGCCATTCCAGAACACGTCGATGCCGTTGGTCGTGGCCAAAGTGTTTTCACGCGCCGCGTAATAGAAGGACAGCTTGTACTCGCCGCCGTTGACGGTGTCGAAGGTCTGGCTGATCGAACTATTGTTGTAGACATCCAGTTCAAGGTACTGGCTGCCGTTTTGCGCAGCGCCCACCACGTTATTGCGGATTTCCACTTGGTTTGTGCCAACCGCCCAGCCGTCCAGGGTGGATTGCACTTTCCAGGAATTGGCAGCGATAACGTCTTTTTCGAAACTGCCATTCTTGACCAGTTCGATCGTGCCGGCATTGGCAGCGCTTGCCGCGAACAGCAATACAGCGGAGAGGATTCGTTTCATATTGTTAAATTGGAATTTGTATTGTTTTATAGCTACTAACATTCTAGCACGACAATTGTTTGAAAATTCATCAGTAAATGAAAAAAAGCCTGCAAATCACGCCAATTTGCAGGCTTTTGATGCTATGTGGAAATTTATTCAGTCGCGGTGCCGGGCGGACATGATCAGCATAAAGATGAAGCCGTTGTCTGATGGCGCCCGATAGGCGCCGATGGCGCCAAGGGCGTGTGCGGCGATGGCGGTCATGTGCCAGCCGTCGTGCATATCGGCGGTCCACTTGGGTACGGTGAGGTGCGGATAGCCGCATTCTTCGCCAAGGCTGCGTACGGCGTCGATGCGCCGGCGGACCGGTTCGAGCAGGCTGAAATTGGCCCAGGACCACATCCATGTGTCACTGGATGTGGAGATGGTGCCGACGAACTCGACGTCCGTCACCAGGTCGGGCCGCTGTGCGCTGCCGGAGAAGACCAGTTGCGCGGTCTCCTGGTAGTAGTCCCAGCGCGGATAATCGTTCAGCGCGAGCTGCTCCGACATGGCGGCCTGCTTATCCGACAGAGTAGTGCAGTGGGCGCCGACGAATTCGTCCCACTCGGCCAGTTTTGCGCCTTCCAGCCTGGTCACGCTGCGCCCAATCCCGTCCTCGTAGCAATGGCCGCAAAGCAGGCCAATATCCGCTTCGCCTTCGTTATGCTCGTTCCACTCGCCTTCGCGCTCGAAGGCAGCGTTGCACGCATCGCACCATGCGTCGCGCCAGGGATCGCCATCCTCGGGGTAGCCGCAGTGCCAGCGCTGGGCAGGGTTGGCGATCAAATGCTTGCAAACATAAGCGAACCCGCATTCGCCGTGGGTAGGGCAGGTGATGGTCTCAGTCGTCATGTGCCGATGGTATATAAAAAAAGCCTGCAGGGCGAACCTTGCAGGCTTTCTTTTGTCAGCGGTGAGGCTGGCGGCTATTACATCATGCCGTCCATGCCACCCATGCCGCCCATGCCACCCATACCGCCCATGCCGCCGGCTGGCTTGTCTTCTACGACTTCAGCAACCATGCAGTCGGTGGTCAGCATCAGGCCAGCGATGGAAGCCGCGTTCTGCAGAGCGGAACGGGTTACCTTGGCTGGGTCCAGCACGCCCATTTCAACCATGTCGCCGTAGGTGCCGTTGGCTGCGTTGTAGCCGTAGTTGCCGGTGCCGGCTTGTACGGCGTTGACCACCACCGATGCTTCTTCGCCGGCGTTGGTAACGATCATGCGCAGTGGCTCTTCCATGGCGCGCAGGACGATCTTGATACCTGCGTCCTGGTCGGCGTTGTCGCCTTTCACGTTCAGGGAAGCGCGGGCGCGCAGCAGGGCTACGCCGCCGCCTGGCACGATGCCTTCTTCCACAGCTGCGCGGGTTGCGTGCAGTGCGTCTTCAACGCGTGCCTTCTTCTCTTTCATTTCGACTTCGGTGGCTGCGCCAACCTTGATCACGGCAACGCCGCCGGCCAGCTTGGCCACGCGCTCTTGCAGCTTTTCACGGTCGTAGTCGGAGGTTGCAGCTTCGATCTGGGTGCGGATCTGCGCCACGCGGCCTTCGATTGCGGAAGCTTCGCCTGCGCCGTCGATGACGATGGTGTTTTCCTTGCCCACTTCGATACGCTTGGCTTGGCCCAGTTCTGCCAGGGTGGCTTTTTCCAGGGTCAGGCCGACTTCTTCTGCAACCACCTGGCCGCCGGTCAGGATGGCGATGTCTTCCAGCATGGCCTTGCGACGGTCGCCGAAGCCTGGGGCTTTCACTGCGCAGGTCTTCAGGATGCCGCGGATGTTGTTCACCACCAGGGTCGCCAGTGCTTCGCCTTCGATGTCTTCAGCGATGATCAGCAGTGGACGGCCGGCTTTCGCTACTTGCTCCAGTACTGGCAGCAGGTCGCGGATGTTGGAGATCTTCTTGTCGCACAGCAGAACGAATGGGTTCTCCAGCACGGCAACTTGCTTTTCCTGGTTGTTGATGAAGTATGGGGACAGGTAGCCGCGGTCGAACTGCATGCCTTCCACGATATCCAGCTCGTCGTGCAGGGACTTGCCGTCTTCCACGGTGATCACGCCTTCCTTGCCCACTTTTTCCATCGCTTCAGCGATGCGCTCGCCGATCGAAGCGTCGGAGTTGGCGGAGATCGCGCCAACCTGGGCGATTTCCTTGGAGGTGGTGCATGGCTTGGAGATCGACTTCAGCTGGTCGACGGTGGCAGCAACTGCCTTGTCGATGCCGCGCTTCAGGTCCATTGGGTTCATGCCGGCGGCAACGTACTTCATGCCTTCGCGGACGATGGCCTGGGCCAGCACGGTTGCGGTGGTGGTACCGTCACCGGCGTTGTCGGAGGTCTTGGAAGCGACTTCCTTGACCATCTGCGCGCCCATGTTCATCAGCTTGTCTTTCAGTTCGATCTCTTTAGCGACCGATACGCCGTCCTTGGTGACGGTTGGGGCGCCGAAGGAGCGCTCCAGCACCACGTTGCGGCCTTTCGGGCCCAGGGTGACTTTAACTGCGTTGGCGAGGATGTTCACGCCTTCGACCATCTTGGAACGGGCGGAATCGCCGAAAATGACTTCTTTAGCTGCCATGTTAGTTCTCTCCTGAATTCTGTATTAAGGGCTGGCAGATTACTTCTGCACCACAGCCATGATGTCTTCTTCGCGCATTACCAGCAGTTCCTGGCCGTCGACTTTGACGGCTTGGCCGGCGTATTTGCCGAACAGAACGCGGTCGCCTACTTTCACTTCCAGAGCGCGCACGGTGCCGTTGTCAGCAACTTTACCGTTGCCAACTGCCAGCACTTCACCCTGGTCTGGCTTTTCAGCGGCTGCATCAGGGATGATCAGGCCGGACGCGGTCTTGGTTTCCTGGTCCAGGCGTTTGACGATGACGCGGTCATGCAAAGGGCGAAGGTTCATACAAAACTCCTTTAACTCGGTTTATTGATCTTTGTTAGCACTCTCTGCTAACGAGTGCCAACAATTATAGGGACGACACTTTGCCTTTTCAAGGCATTTTCTTTTGAGACAGATCAAGCTGCCATTTTGTCAAGATTGCATTGCAGGCAAGGATAGGCTGAAAGTCACCTGGCTAGGCGTGCATTCCGCCAGCCGCAGCTCGCCGCCGTGGGCGCGGGCGATCTCGCGCGCCAGGGCCAGGCCCAGGCCGACGCCGGCCACGCGGCGGTTGTGCGCCTCGTCGGCGCGGTAGAAGCGGTCGAACAGGCGCTCGCGGTGCTCGAAGGCGATGCCGGCCGAGGCGTTCGATACGTCGATCTGCCAGCCGGCGCCCGCGCGGCGCGCCTGGATCGCGATCCAGCCTTCGGGAATGCCGTATTTGACGGCGTTGCTGACCAGGTTTTGCAGCACCTGGCGCAGCAGGTCGGCGTCGCCCTGGGCCGGCATGGCAGGCGGCAGCTGCAGCTGCAGCGGGCGTTCCGGCGCCATCATGTCCAGATCGTCGGCCAGTTCGCGCAGCATGGGCACCAAGTCCAGCGGCTGCAGCGGGATCTGCAACTGGCCGGCGTCGGCGCGCGACAGCATCAGCAGCTTGCGCACGATGCTGTCCAGGCGGCGCACTTCGTCCAGCATATCGGCCAGGGCCTGCTCCATTTCCGGGTTGTTGCCGGCGCGCTCAAAGGCGCGTTCCAGCTCGCCTTGCAGGATCGCCACCGGCGTGCGCAGTTCGTGCGCGGCGTCGCCGGAAAAGCGCACCGCCTGCAGGAAGCTGCGCTCCAGGCGGTCCAGCATGTCGTTGAACACGGTGACCAGGCGGTCGAATTCCAGCGCTTCGTCGTCGGCCGAGACGCGCTGCCGCATATCGCTGGCGCGGATGCGCTCCATCACGCCGGTGAGGTGCTCAATCGGGCGCATGGCGCGGCCGGCCAGGTACCAGGCCACCAGCCCCACCAGCAGGCACAGCATCACCACGGCGCCGCCGAACTTGACGATGGTGGCCTTCAGCTGCGCTTCCGAAAGCGTGGTATTCACGCCAAGCTGCACCAGCACGTCGCCGCGCCGGGTCTGGCCGATGCGCCATTGCGTGCCGCCGCCGTAATAGGTGCGCAGGGCGCCGTCGGCGGCCTCCGGCACCAGCAGGGAGGCTGGCCAGTTGCGGCTTTGGTAGACGGTGCCGCCCTTGGTGTTGACCGCGCGCAGGATGGCGTAATCCTCCTTGCTTTCGAGCGGTGCGAAGCCGCTGAAACTGGCGTTCAGGTGGGCGTCGATGGCGGGCCACACGGTGGTGCTGTTGGCGCCGAAGCCGGGGCCGGCCAGGTGCGCCACCATCATGCGGTCCAGGATGCTGGCGCGGCGGTGCATCACCGTCAGCGCGGAGGCCACGAACAGCACCGCCACCACGCTGACCGCCAGGCCGGTGGTGATCAGCGCAATGCGCAGGCGGAATGAACGGATAACCGGGCGGCGTTCGGAACTCATGCGGCGCTCAGTTCTCGCCGTCCGGCTTGCGCAGGCGGTAGCCGACGCCGCGCACCGCTTCGATGGCGATGCTGTCGGGCAGGTTGAGCTTCTTGCGCACGCGCTGGATGCAGACGTCCACCATATTGGTCTGCGGCTCGAAATCGTAGCCCCACACGTGCTCCAGGATCTGGGTGCGGGTGTAGACCCGGCCCGGGGAGCGCATCAGGTATTCCATCAGGTTGAATTCGCGGCTGGTCAGCTCGACTTCGCGGCCATCCAGTTCGGCCACGCGGGTCAGGCGATCCAGTTTCAACGGGCCTACCGACAGCACGTTCTGCCGCTCGCCGCTCACGCGCCGCAGCAGGGCGTGGATGCGGGCGATCAGTTCTTCCACATAAAACGGCTTGGCCAGGTAATCGTCGGCGCCCAGGTTCAGGCCTTGCAGGCGGTCGTCCAGCTCATTGCGCGCGGTCAGCAGGATGACGGGCGTGTCGCGCCCTTCGCGGCGCAGGCCTTTCAGGATGGCCAGGCCGTCGCGGCCGGGCACCATGATGTCGAGCAGGATGATGTCGTATTGGCGGGACAGGGCGTAGTCGTAACCGAGGTTGCCATCTTCGCAATGGTCGACCAGAAACCCTTGCTCGCGCAATCCGCTGCACACAAAACTGGCAATCCGCTGTTCATCTTCTACGAGGAGGGCTTTCATCTTTGACATTTTCCAGAAGTACAAAAGCGCCGTCAATGCGGCGCTCGATTACAGAATTGTAATCAAACTGTAAGCCTTTTTGTCATCTTCTCTTGGTGTAATGAAAGAGTAGTAATCCTTTTTCAACAATCGGGAGATGACCATGGGCTTCGGCAGCTGGTTCAAGAAAAACGTCGTGAAACCCATCGAAAAGGTGGTGGATAAAGTCGGCGACGCCGTGAAAGATATGGGCGACGACTTTAAAGATATTGGCAGCGCCTTCGAGCAGGTCGGCAACGACATGGCGGCGGCGGCCAAGAAAATCGCGGAACTGGGCTATACAAAAAAGAGCCTGGGGAATGGCGATAATAATTACACAGCCAGTTCGCTTGGCGCCAACATCATCCACGGTGACGGCGGCAACGACAACATTACCGTCAACGCGGGCGCCTACAACAATATCTATGGCGACGACGGCAACGACACGCTGACCGTGAAAGTCGGCGGCTACAACGTGATCGATGGCGGCAACGGCAACGACACCATCCGCATCGACGTCGGTATTTACAACAAGGTCTCCGGCGGCAATGGCGACGACAATATCACCGTGGCAGCCGGCGCGGCGGCCGACGTCGACCTGGGCGAGGGCAACAACAGCCTGTCCGTCAATTCGGCCTACAACGAAATCGACGGCGGCAACGGCAACGACAACGTGACCGCCAACGGCGGCTGGAACGATATCGAACTGCGCGGCGGTAACAACACCGTGGTGGCCAACGGCGGCAACAACAAGGTCACCACCACCGGTGACGGCCATGACAAGATCACCGTCTATGGCGGCAATAACTACGTCAATGCGGATCATGGCAATAACACCATCGTCGCTGGCGGCGCCCAGAACACCATCCACACCGGCAACTGGGACGACGTGGTGACCGCCGATGGCGTAAACAACGTCATCAACACCAACTACGGCAGCGACACGATCACTGTCAAGGCGGCCAATAACCAGATCAACGCAGGCGAAGGCAATAACGTCGTCAACGCCGACGGCGGCCGCAACAAGATCACCACTGGCGGCAACGATGACCGTATCGTGGCCAACGGCGGCTGGAACGAGATCTATGCTGGCAATGGCAACAACAACATTACCGCCAACGGCGGTAACAACAAGGTGGTGACCGTTGGTGACGGCCATGACACCATCGTCGTCAACGGTGGCGCCAACAACGTCAGTGCGGACCATGGCAACAACAACATTACCGCAGGCGGTGCTTCCAACATCATCAACACCGGCAACTGGGACGACGTGGTGGTGGCCGATGGCGTGTCGAACGTCATCAACACCAACTATGGCGCCGACAAGATCACCGTCAAGGCGGCCAACAACCAGATCAATGCTGGCCATGGCAACAACACCGTCAATGCCGAGGGTGGCCGCAACAAGATCACCACCGGCGACAATGACGACACCATTACCGCTGCCGGCGCTTCCAACGAGATCAACGCTGGCCACGGCACCAACACCGTTACCCTGAATGGCGCCAGCAACGTACTGAATACGGGCGACCACGTCGACCGCATCACGGCCAACGGCGCGTCCAACGTAATCAACGCTGGCCACGGCAACAACGTCATTACCGCTAATGCCGCCTCCAACGTCATCACCACCCTGGGCGGCGCCGACAAGATCGATGCCAAAGGCGGTTCCAACGTCATCAACAGTGGCGCCGGCAACGACAACATCAGCGCGATCGGCGGCCTGAACGTGGTCAACGCGGCTGACGGCAGCGACAGCGTGCTGGCGCTGGGCGGCGGCAACGGCATCAACGCCAACGACGGCAACGACACCATCATCGCCGGCGGCGGCGCCAACGTCATTGTCGACGGTGGCGGCAGCAACAAGATCGTGGCAGGCGGCGCGGTCAACGTCATCTACACCGGCGGCGCCAATAACAAGGTGGGCGCACTGGGCAGCACCAATGCGTTGGTCAGCAACCAGGGCGGCAATATGCAGGCGGCCGTGGGCGTGAACAATGTGATCCTGTCCAATGGCAGCGGCAACACCCTGCTGGGCCTGGGCGCGGGCAACCTGATCGCCAGCACCGTGGGCGGCAACACCACCATTGCGGCCGGCGGCACCAACGTCGTGCTGACCGAGCTGGGTGGCATGGTCAAGGCGGCGGCAGGCGGCCTGGGCTCGGTGCTGACGAATGTCATGCCTTCCAAGGATGCCGCCAAGGCCGTATCCAACGTCACCAGCAAGCTGACTTCCGCCATCAACAGCGGTGTGGGCAACGACATCGTGGTGGCAGCCGGCGGCAACAACGTGGTCTATACCGGCGGCGGCAAGGATATCGTGACTGCCGTGGGCGGCAACAATATCGTGCTGGCCAACGGCGGCGACAACGTCACCACCGCCCTGGGCGGCAACAACGTGGTGGTCAATATGGCCGGCAACAACGTGGTGACGGCTGCTGGCCAGAACAACGTGGTGGTGACCGGCCTGGGCGAAGGCATCAACGATGTCAGCGCCAAGCTGGGTAACGCCGCAGGCGGCGTGACCTCGCAGATCACCAAGTTCATCGGCAACAACGTCGCTGGCGGCAACGGCAACGACGTGGTGACCGCGGTCGGCAATACCAATGTGGTCTACACCGGCGGCGGCAACGACATCACCACCGCGATCGGCGCCAACAACGTGGTCTGGAGCGGCAACGGCAACGACGTCGCCACCGTATTCGGCGCCCGCAATATCGTGTGGGGCGACGCAGGCGTGGACAAAGTGACCGCCATCGGCGCCAACAACCTGGTCGTCACCGGCGACTACAAGGAAGTGGCGGCAACCGCTGTCGGCCTGGTCGACTCCATTGCTGCCGGCGTGGCGGCGACCGACCTGGTAGCCAAGGCTGGCCTGTCCGGCGCGGCCACCAGCCAGTCCGGCACGGAAGTGATCACCGCCTTCGGCAAGAACAATGTGCTGGTAGGCGGCAGCGCTGCCACCGTGGTCACGGCGGCTGGCCAGAACAACCTGGTGGTTACTGGCGCCAGCAACGACGTGATCAGCGTAGCGGGCAGCAAGACCGGTATCGTTTCCGGCGCCGGCAATGACGTCGTGACGGCAGTTGGTACTTACAACGCCGTGGTGGCGGGCGAGGGCAACAACGTCGTCACTACCATCGGCAAGGGCAATATCATTGAGGGCGGCTCCGGCAACGACGTACTGACCGCGCTGGCCTTCGGCAGCGCCGCCAAGGTCAACGCCAACGCCAATATCCTGGTCGGCGGCGACGGCAACAACGTCATGACCGTGGTCGGCAAGGACAACGTGGTAATCGGCGGCAGCGGCAAGGACGTGGCGGTGATGATCAGCTACGGCGGTTCCAACACCAAGAACACCACCACCGAGAAGGAAGGTTCCGACCAGACCACCACCAGCCAGACCACCGGCAGCACCCAGCTGAACGTGGGCTGGACCGGCGCGGGCAACGACGTGGCCGTGGTGTACGGCGACCACAACGTGCTGATGGCCGATTCCGGCGACGACGTGATGGTGGTGCTGAATTCGGGCAGCAAGCTGTCCTACAGCAGCCAGACCACGCAGGCGGTGGAAGGTTCGGACAAGTCGCAGACCGTCAGCTCCTCCAAGGTCAGCATCGACACCGGCATGAACTTCGTGCACGCCGGCGCCGGCAACGACACCATGATCCTGGCCGGCACCACCACCATCGGCATGGGCGGCGAGGGCAACGACGTCATCGTGTCCTCGGGCCAGAACAATATCGCTGTCGGCGGCGCCGGCGACGACGTGATCATCGGCCTGGCTGAAATCACCGTCTTCAACGCAGCCGAAGCGCTGGTGGAAAACGAGTATGAATCGGCCGGTGACTGGGTGGGCGCGGCGCTGAACGCCAAATTCATCAAGTCGCAGTACGCCTCGCTGGCCAAGGGCGACCTGGGCAAGCTGAACCTGGTGGGCAATGTGATCGTTGGCGGCGACGGCAACGACACCATCTTCGCCACCAACGCCGGCACCTACGTCGGCGGCGGCAACGGCAACGACACCATGATGGGCCTGGGCTGGGGTGTGCTGAGCAAACTGCTGGTCAGCCACAGCAACGCCATCAGCGGCAGCATCAGCGATATGGGCGCCGGCTTCGACGCCGTGACCAAGTACCTGAACAAGTCGTTCGGCGAAGAACTGCTGAAGGGCTGGAACAGCCTGTCGTCCGACATGAAGGCCGCGCTGGACAAGGCCACCGTCAACGCCAGCGACCTGATTGACGACATGGCCAATGCCGGCAACAGCGCCGTCAGCGCCATCAACGGCGTGTCGGGCCTGAACATGGCGGACTTCGACTTCGCCGGCGCGCTCAAGTCGGCGCTGGAAGGCGGCAAGAGCGGCCTGACCACGGCCATCAACGGCATCGGCACCGGCGTAAGCTATGCCGCCGACGTTGACGTGGGCAGCGGCATCAACACCGCCGTCACCTGGACCGGCGAGGCGATGAGCACCGCATCCGGCGCCAGCGCCTCCGGCATCAACTGGCTCGGCAAGCAGCTCGGCGTCAACCTCCAGCTCGACCAGTTCAAGGGCATGGACTTGTTCATTGCCGGTTTCATCGCCTATACCATGGGTTACAAATATGCGGGCAACAACCGCCTGTGGGCTGGTTCCGGCGACGATACCCTCTACTCCGGCATGGGCAACGACCACTTGCACGGCGGGGCAGGCAAGGATATCTATGTGATGTCCATGGGCGACGGCAAGGACACCATCCACGAAACGGCGGGCGGCAACGACATCCTCAAGTTCAGCGCCAACAAGCTCTTTAACGTGACGATGAAGACCGATAACGTGAAGGTCAACATCGAAGGTAGCGACCTGGTGGTGAACTACGTGGACGGCAGCAAGTCCTACGCCCAGTTCACGGTGGAGAACTACCAGTCGGTCAACATCGCGGAACTCGACCTCCTCGACGCCACCGGCGCCACTGTGGGCGTGCTCACGATGGCCCAGTTGCTCGAACGGGCGCAGACCGGCGACAGCCCGTACGAGATGGCCTCGGTCTGGACCGCCGACCGCATGCAGAACTTTGCTGAATTGGTGGGCAACGCGCTCACCGGCCACACCGCCTAAGCGCGGATAAGGTTGGACATGCATGCTAGAATGGCATGCATGTCCAACATCAGGTTGACCGAGCAATCGTGCGGCCCTATAGTTGCGGGATGATCGCAGACTTCCAAGAACTTTCCGATAAAATCGACCGGCTGGCGGAGATGGCGCATGCCTTGCGCCGCGAGAACGCCCAGTTGCGCCAGGCCAATGCCAGCCTGGTGGCCGATAACCTTGAATACCAACGCCGTCTGGGTGAAGCGCAGACCCGCGTCATGGCGCTGCTGGATAAAATCCCTGCCGCCGAAGCAGACACCCCTGAGGATGCCCAATGATCCATGTCGACGTGACCATCATGGGCCAGCCCTATAAGCTGGCGTGCAAGCCTGATGAAGAACGCGCCCTGCGCGAGGCTGCCAACCTGCTGGATAAGAAGATGAGCGCGATCCGCGACGCCGGCAAGGTCAAAGGCAACGACCGCATCGCCGTGATGGCGGCGCTGGGCATGGCGGCAGAGTTCCTGGCGTCGAAAACCGCGGGCGGCCCGTCCATGCTGGAAGTGCAGGAGAAGCTGGGCGTGATGCACAAGGTGCTCGACAACGCACTGACCCCGCAAGAAAATCTCTTTTAATTGTCTTTAAGGCCTTTCGCCAAAAACGTTTGAGGAGTAAACTTCGTGTCACCCTGCGGTGTTCGAGATTTGCCATATATTCCTTGAACCATTTACATGCATCGGTTGCGGGAATTTGTTCGACGGGCGTGAGCGTCACTAGTCTGATGAACCCGAAGTTGAACTAACTGCAACCACCTTGAACCGTAAGGTTCGGGATGCCGGCATAACGGCACAGGCGGGGCCTCATTCCATACAAAAGCGGTTGCCAGCACTTCGGTGCGCAACCGTTTTTTTACGCCCAGAGGAGCGCCATGCAATATTGGTTGATGAAGTCTGAGCCCGACGAAGTGAGCATCGATGATGTCATGTCTGCAAAAGACAAGACGGTGCCCTGGTTCGGTGTGCGTAACTACCAGGCCCGCAATTTCATGCGCGACGCGATGAAACCGGGCGACGGTGTGCTGTTCTACCATTCCTCCTGCCCGGAACCGGGCATCGCCGGTATCGCGGAAGTGGTCAGCGGGCCGTATCCGGATGCCACCCAGTTCGATCCCAAGAGCCATTATTACGATGCCAAGGCCACGCAGGAGCAGCCGCGCTGGATTTCCGTCGACGTGAAGGGCGTGCGCAAAACGCGCCTGCTGTCGCTGGCCGAAATGCGCACCTTGCCGCAGCTGGAGGATATGGTGGTGCTGCAAAAGGGCAGCCGCCTGTCGATCACTCCGGTGACACCGGCGCAGTGGAAAAGCGTGCTGGCGCTGCTGAAATGATGGATTGGAGCCTGATCGGTATTTTGCTGTTGATGGGGGCGGGCGGCGGGTTTTCCGCGGGACTGCTGGGGATTGGCGGCGGCATGGTGCTGGTGCCGTTCATTACCATGATCTTCACCGCCAAGGGCTTCCCGCCGCAGCTGGTGGTGCATATGGCGATTGCCACGTCGCTGGCGACCATCATGTTTACTTCGCTGTCGTCGGTACGGGCGCACCATAAGCATGGCGCGGTGCAGTGGCGTATCGTGGCGCTGCTGGCGCCGGGCATTCTGGTCGGCTCCTGGATTGGCCCGTGGATCGGCAAGCAAATGAATACCACGGCGCTGTCGCTGCTGTTTGCCGCCTTCGTGACTTTCTCGGCTGCGCAAATGATCCTCAACAAGAAGCCCAAGCCCGGACGCGAGCTGCCAGGCACGCCGGGCATGTTCGCTGCCGGTGGCGTCATTGGCGTGGTGGCGGGGCTGGTCGGGGCAGGCGGCGGTTTCATCTCGGTGCCGTTCATGGCCTGGTGTAATGTGCGTATCCACCAGGCGGTGGCCACCAGCGCGGCCTTGGGCTTTCCGATTGCGCTGTCGGGCACGCTGTCGAATATTTACTATGGCTGGTCGGAGCCTGGTTTGCCGCAATATTCGCTCGGCTTCATCTACCTGCCTGCGCTGGCGGTGATTGTTGCGGCCAGTGTGGCCATGGCGCCGCTTGGCGCGCGCACTGCGCACAAAATGGATGTGGCGGCGCTCAAGCGCACCTTTGCCGTGGTGCTGTTTGGGCTGGCGGGGTATATGTTGTACCACGCGTTCGCGTAAGGCGGGGGAGGCGGGCTTGCAGATCGGTTGCTGGTCGCTGTTCAAGGTGTTTTCGCAAATGGGGCTGCAAGGCTTTGGCGGCGTGCTGCCGTTCGCCTATCGCCACCTGGTGGAGCGCACGCAATGGCTGACCTCCGCCGAATTCTCGCAGCTGCTCAGCATCTCCCAATTGCTGCCGGGCCCCACCATCTGCAACCTGTCGGTGATGGTAGGCCAGCGCTTCGCTGGCGCTGCAGGCGGCTTTTCAGCACTGGGAGGCTTGCTGCTTGCGCCTTTCTTCATCGTGATCGGGCTGGCCGCCGCGTACCAGGAATTGGCCAGCAATGCCATGTTTGCCAGCGCCATGCGTGGCATGGCGGCCGCAGCGTCCGGGCTGATCCTGGCGACCGCGCTCAAGCTGGCGGTCGGCATGCTGCGCGGTACCGCCGGCGGTGCGCGCCGGGGTGCGCAACTGGCGCTGCTGGCGGCCGCCTTTGTAGGCCTGGGTGTGGTCAAGCTTGGGCTGCTGGCGGTGGTCGGCATCCTGGTGCCAATCGGCTTCCTGCTGTTTGCCTTTGTGTTGAGGAAGCCATGAGCGGCGACGTAAATCTCGGTGGGCTGGCATGGCACCTGGCGGTACTGTCGCTGACGGCGATCGGCGGCGGCGTGGTGTTGGTGGCGCCGGATATCCACCACTACGTCTCGGTACAGAACCACTGGCTGAGCGACCAGCAATTCGCGGCCGCCTACGCGCTGGCGCAAGCGGCACCGGGCCCGAACCTGCTGTTTGTGACGGTGATCGGCTGGATGCTCAAGGGCTGGCTGGGCGCCGTGGTGGTGACGTTGGCGGCGATTGTGCCGTCGTCCTGTCTGGTGCTGGCGCTGGGTTCCGTGATCAACCGCCATGGCGCTGGACAGGGGCGCTGGACCAGCGCGCTGCGGGATGCGCTGGCGCCGCTGTCGTCCGGCATGCTGGCCGGTGCGGCGTGGACTTTCCTCAGCGTGGCAGATGCCGGCTGGCGCGGCATCTTGCTGGCGCTGGCGGCTGCTGCGGCAGCCTATGCCACCAAACTCAATCCGGTTTGGCTGATCGCGTTTGGCGCGCTGGCGGGCGCGCTTGGGCTGGTGTAGTACCTGGTCGTCGCGGCTAGTGCTGCAGGCAGATCATCCAGCCATGCGCGGCCAGCGTGCCGGCGGCCGCGTCCCATCCTGCGGCAGCGCCGGCGGTGTACTGCGCGAACACGCTGGGTGGCAGCGTCGCCGCGCCGGACGACAGGTTGGCCAGCAGCAGCACGCTTTCCTGCGCCGTGCTGCGTGTGAAGCCGACCACGCCCGGCGGCAGGCCGTCGAGGAAGGCGACTTCGCCACGGCGTAGCGCCGGGTGTTCGCGGCGCAGGGCCAGCAGGCGCTGGTAGTGCGCGTAGATGCTGGCATCGAAGGCGCTCCAGTCGATACGGTAGTCGTCGAACAGCACTGTCCAGTCGCGCCAGCTCGGCTCGCCGAATTCCTGCCCCATCATCAAGTGCGGCACACCGTCCAACGCGAGCAGCACGGCGGCCGCTGGGCGCAATGCCGCGCCCAGCAGGCTGCTGGCGCGCGGCTGCTCCTTTTCGTCCAGCCAGCGCAGGCGCAGCGCGCCGCGCGGGAAGCTGTAGGTGGATTCGCTCCAGTAGCGCGCCAGGTCCGCGCCGCTGGCTTCGCCGCGCGCGATGGCCAGCAGGATGGCGCGCGTGCCGCCTTCGTAGGTCAGGTCGCAGCTGGCGAAGTGGTGGAATTCGTCGTAGGCCTGCGAGATGATGGCGAGTTCCGGCTGCACCTTCAGCAGCGCGGCGCGGATCTGTTCGAGGAAGTCGAGCGGCGTGATATCCGAATCGTCGAAGCGCAGGCCGTCGAAGCCAAAGCGTTCGATCCAGCCGGCCATGGCGTCGATCAGGTAGCGCCGCAATTCCGCGTTGCTGAAGTCGAAGCCGGCGAAATAGTCGCGGTTTGGTACCGCGTAGTAGATGCTGCCGTCGGCGCGGCGCGTGAACCATTCCGGATGCGTTTGCGTCAGTGGGTTGTCCACGCTGGCGCGGTTCAGCGTCCAGTCGAACAAGACGCGCATGCCGCGCGCGTGTGCCGCATCGACCAGCGCGCGCAAGCCTTGCTCGTCGCCCAGCGCCGGGTCGATGGCGAGGAAGTCGCGCACCGCGTACGGGTCGCCATGCGTGCCGCGCCGTCCGCTGATGCCGATCGGTTGCACCGGCATGATCCACAGGGTGTTCACGCCCAGTTCGGACAGATAGCCCAGTTTGGCGCGCACGCCATCGAAGTCACCGCCGAAGGCTTTTACGGACAGCTGGTAGATCGCTGCGTCGTGCAGCCACCCGGGGCTCGCGAGTGCGGGCCGCGCGTACAGCGGACCCGGTGTGGCAGCGCTCAGGCCGGGATGGCGCAGCAGCACGGCGCCGGTTTCGTCCACCGTCAGGCAGGAGTTATTCTGGCCGTCCTCCGAGATCCACGGGTTGGCGGGATCGCGCAGCCACTCGGTGCCGTCGACAACGATTTTGTAGAGATGGCGGCCGGCGGCGATCGGCAGCGTGACTTGCCAGCGGGTCGGCGTGACGCGCTCCATCATGCAGGCGTCGCCTACCCAGCTGTTGAAGGTGCCGGCCAGCGCCACAGTGCGCGCATCCGGCGCGGCATCGAATACGAAACGTACGCCCGCCGGCGTTGCGGTCGGCAGCATGTCAGGCCGTCCGCGCAGCTGGCTGGCGGTAGGCCCACACCAGCATGGCGATAGCGCCAATGATCATCGGCAGCGACAGCATCTGGCCAGAGGTGACCGGCAGGCCGGCCACCGTGATCTCCCAATCCGGCGTGCGGAAGTATTCGGTGAAGAACCGCGCGCAGCCATACAGTAGCACGTACAGTGCGCCGACGGCCAGGCGCGGGCGGGCCTTGCGCGCGAATGGCCACAGGATGCAGAACACGATCAGGCCGTCCACGATCAATTGGTAGATGGAAGAAGGGTGGCGCGCCAGGTTGTCGTTCAGGTTCGGGTAAATCATGGCCCATGGCAGGTCAGGGTTGCTGACCACGCGGCCCGGCAGTTCGGCGTTGATGAAATTGCCCATGCGGCCGGCGGCGTAGCCGAGCGGTACCAGCGGCGCGATGAAGTCGTACACGTCCAGCAGGTTGCGCTTGCGCTTGCGCGCCCACAGCGCCATCGCTATCAGCACGCCGAGGAAGCCGCCGTGGAAGCTCATGCCGCCTTCCCACACTTTGAAGATGCGCAGGGGCGTGAGCAGCATTTCCGGCTGGTAGAAAAATACTTCGCCCAGGCGCCCGCCCAGGATCACGCCCAGCATGCCGTAGAACAGCATGTCGTCCAGGTCCTCGTTCTTCCAGCCTTGCTTGGCGATGTGCTGCTGCTTGATGCGCACGCGGCCCAGCGCGATGAACATGGCGAAGGCCAGCACATACATCAGGCCATACCAGTGGATCGCGACGGGGCCGAGGTGGATGGCGACCGGATCTGGCATCGGATGGATCAGGGGCATTTCAAATTCTCTTCTTCATGAGTTCCAGGAAGCCGCGCAGCACGGGCGAGGCATTATCGCGCCGCCAGGCCAGGCCGGTTTCCACCAGCGGCGTGCTCTGGACCAGGGGCAGGTATTCCACGCCCGGCCGGCGCAAATTCGACACGGATTGTGGCACAAGTGCTAATCCCATGCCAGCCGATACGAGACTGACGATGGTTTGCATCTGGATCGCCTCCTGGCCCACCTCCGGCGTGATGCCGGCTTCGCGGAACACGGACAGGACGGCGTCGTACAAACCGGGCGAAATATGGCGCGGGAAAATGATTAGCGGGATGCCGGCCAGCTTGCGCAAGTCGGCCGCACCCGGAGCCTTGCCACCGCGCGCGCGGGCCGCAGCGAGCGCCGGCAGCTCCGCCGGGGCGGCCAGCACCAGCGGTTCGCTCAGCACCGGCAGGTAGTCGAGCTCCTGGCGCGCGCGGTCGGGCAGGGGAGGGATCAGCAGGCCGGCATCGACCCGCCCTTCCAGCAGGTCGTCCAGCTGCAGGTCGGAAGTGGCCTCTTTCAGCGTGATCTCGACTTGCGGGTACTCGGCGCGGTAGGCGCGCAGGGACGGCGGCAGCACGCTGTAGTCAGCGGAGGACACGAAGGCCAGCGATAGCCGCCCGCTGGCGCCCGTAGCGGCGCGCTGCACCAGTTCCGGCAGCCCGGCGGCCTGCTGCAGCAGGCGCTGCGCCTCGGGCAGCAGGGCGGCGCCGGCGGCGGTCAGCGCCACGCCGCGCCGGTTGCGCTCAAACAGGGGCGCGCCCAGCGTCTCTTCCAGCGCCATGATGGTTTGCGACAGCGGCGGCTGGGTCATATGCAGGCGCCGCGCGGCGCGGCCGAAATGCAGCTCCTCGGCGACGGTGGCGAAATAGCGCAGCTGGCGAAGTTCGATATTCATTTGCAAAATATATCACAGGAGCGATTATCATATATTTGACAACTCGCAGTGCGCGAGGCACCCTAAGGGTCTTACTGAGGAGACCCCACCATGCCGCAATACCGTTCCTACACCACGACCCAAGGCCGCAATATGGCAGGCGCGCGCGCCCTGTGGCGTGCCACCGGCATGAAAGATGGCGATTTCAATAAGCCGATCATCGCCGTGGTCAACTCCTTCACCCAGTTCGTTCCGGGCCACGTGCACCTGAAGGACCTGGGCCAGCTGGTCGCCCGCGAGATCGAAGCCTCCGGCGGCGTCGCCAAAGAATTCAACACCATCGCCGTCGATGACGGCATCGCCATGGGCCACGGCGGCATGCTGTATTCCCTGCCATCGCGTGACCTGATCGCTGACTCGGTGGAATATATGGTCAACGCGCACTGCGCCGACGCCATGGTCTGCATTTCCAACTGCGACAAGATCACGCCCGGCATGCTGATGGCTGCGATGCGCCTGAACATCCCGGCAGTGTTCGTGTCCGGCGGCCCAATGGAAGCGGGCAAGGTGATCAAGGCCGTCAACGGCGGCGAGAAGATCATTAAGCTGGACCTGGTTGACGCCATGATCAAGGCGGGCGACAGCACCGTATCCGACGCCGACGTGGCTGAGATCGAGCGCTCCGCCTGTCCGACTTGCGGCTCCTGCTCCGGCATGTTCACCGCCAACTCCATGAACTGCCTGACCGAGGCGCTGGGCCTGTCCCTGCCGGGCAACGGCACCATCGTCGCCACCCACAGCGACCGCAAGGAACTGTTCCTGCGCGCAGGCCGCCTGATCGTTGAGATCACCAAGCGCCATTACGAGCAGGACGACTACAGCGTGCTGCCGCGCTCCATCGCCACCAAGGAAGCGTTCGAGAACGCGATGGCGCTGGACGTGTCGATGGGCGGCTCCACCAACACCGTGCTGCACCTGCTGGCCGCCGCGCACGAAGCGCAAGTGCCGTTCACCATGGCCGACATCGACCGTATCTCGCGCAAGGTGCCATGCCTGTGCAAGGTCGCGCCGATGACCGACAAGTTCCACATCGAAGACGTGCACCGTGCCGGCGGCATCATCTCCATCCTCGGCGAACTGGCGCGCGCCGGCCTGCTGGACACCACCCAGCACACCGTGCACTCCGCCACCCTGGGCGAGGCGATTGAAAAATACGATATCAAGCGCAGCGACGACCCGGCTGTGCACCAGCTGTTCCGCGCCGCACCGGGCGGCGTGCCGACCCAGGTCGCGTTCTCGCAGTCCGAACGCTATGCCTTGTCGGATATCGACCGCAGTGCAGGCTGCATCCGCGACCTGGAGCACGCCTACTCGAAAGATGGCGGCCTGGCGGTCCTGTACGGGAACATCGCCGAGAAGGGCTGCATCGTGAAGACCGCCGGCGTGGATGAATCGATCCTGAAGTTCAGCGGCAAGGCGCGCGTGTTCGAGAGCCAGGACGCGGCGGTGGAAGGCATCCTCGGCGATACCGTGCATGAGGGCGACGTGGTTATCATCCGCTACGAAGGCCCGAAAGGCGGCCCGGGCATGCAGGAGATGCTGTATCCGACCTCCTACATCAAATCAAAAGGCCTGGGAAAAGCTTGCGCGCTGTTCACCGACGGCCGCTTCTCGGGCGGTTCGTCCGGCCTGGTGATCGGCCACGCCTCGCCGGAAGCGGCGGAAGGCGGCGCCATCGGCCTGGTGGAAGAGGGCGACATGATCGACATCGACATCCCGGCCCGCACCATCAACCTGCGCGTGACGCCGAATACGCTGGCCGAACGCCGCGCAGCCATGGAAGCGCGTGGCGCCGATGCCTGGAAGCCGGTGGACCGCGAGCGCTACGTGTCGCAAGCCCTGCAAGCCTACGCCGCCCTGACCACCTCCGCCGACCGCGGGGCAGTGCGCGACCTGTCGCAGCTGAAGCGGTAAGAAAAGTCGGGGTCATGTCTGACATTCGGACACGAGTGTCCGAATGTCAGACATGACCCCGACTTTTACTTGCGCTTCTTGAGGTCTTCGAAGCTCTTCTTGACGCGTTCCTTGCGGCGTTCTTCGTCGACGTTGTGGGCCTTGCGCTTGTCGAGGCCCAGTGCGGGTTCGACGAATTCGAACCAGACAAAACCGGCCAGCATGGCGCCGACGATCCACCACCAGGACATGTCTGCAAACTTCCAGACTTCAAAGTACTTCAGTGCCACGAGGGCGATTATCAATAGAATAATAGGCATGGAACACTCCTTGGTATTCCATCATAGCAATATCCAGCTAGCGGTCAACCCATAATACGTAGCGTGCGTTGTGGGGTAGAATTGTGGCAGTTTTTTTCCTTGGAGATAAAGATGAAACGTTCCCTGATGGTTGGTTTCCTGGTTGCCGCGGCTTTCTCGTCGCAGGCTGCTTTCGCTAACGCTGACCTGGCCAAAGCCAAGAACTGCATGGCTTGCCACGCTGTTGCCAACAAGCTGGTTGGCCCGGCATTCAAGGATGTCGCTGCCAAGTACGCTGGCCAGAAAGACGCTGAAGCCAAGCTGGCGGCAAAAGTGATCAAGGGCGGTTCGGGCGTGTGGGGCGCAGTCCCAATGCCAGCCAACCCGCAGGTGAGCGAGGCGGAAGCCAAGACCCTGGTGAAATGGGTCCTGTCCCAGAAGTAAAAAAAAACCGGGCATTGCCCGGTTTTTTTTGATTACTTGATGACTTCCAGGCGCGTCTTCTTGTCGGCCTTGTAGCCGAACAAGGTCAGCGCCCCATCCTTGATATCGCCCTTGTCGTCGAAGGCGATCTTGCCGCTGATGCCGTCGTGGTTGACCTTCTTCAGGAAGGGCAGGTACTTGGCCGGATCGGCCGACTTGGCATCCGCCATGGCATGCGCAATCGCCATGGTCGCGTCGTAGGCATACGGCGCGTAGATCTGCACATCGTAGCCGTAGCGCTTCTTGAAGCGGCCGGCGAATTCCGCCAGCTTCTTCTCCTGCTCAACGGTTACACCGCCAGCCTCCGCGCACACCACCACATCGTCGGCGCCGCCTGACAGCTTAGGCAGCGCTTCGGTGCAGATGCCGTCGCCGCCCATCAGCTTGGCTTTCAGGCCCAGCGCCTTCATCTGGCGCAGCAGCGGGCCGCCCACCGAGTCCATGCCGCCGAAGAACACCAGGTCCGGGTTCTTGGCGCGGATCGCGGTCAGGATGGCGTTGAAGTCGGTGGCCTTGTCGGTGGTGAACTGCTTGTCCACGATCTGCACGCCGGCGGCTTTCTTGGCTTCCTTCAGGAATTCGGCGGCCACGCCCTGGCCGTAAGCGGTGCGGTCATCGATCACGGCGATGCGCTTGGCGCCCAGCTTCTGCGTGGCGTACTTGCCCAGCGAGCTGCCCAGCTTATTGTCGTTCGCCACCACGCGGAAGGTGGTGTTGAAGCCCTGGTTGGTGTACACCGGGCTGGTGGACGAAGCGGAAATCTGCGGGATGCCGGCGTCGTAATAGATCTTCGAAGCCGGGATGGTGGTGCCGGAATTCTGGTGGCCGATCACGCCTTGCACTTTGGCGTCGACCAGCTTCTGCGCGGCCGAGGTGCCCTGTTTAGGGTCGCCGGCATCGTCTTCCGAAATCAACTCGAACTTGACCGCTTTGCCGTTGATCTTGAAGCCCTTGGCATTCAAGTCTTCCACCGCCAGCCGTACGCCGCTTTGGTTGTCCTTGCCCAGGTGGGCGGACTGGCCGGACAGCGGGCCGACGTAGCCGATCTTGACCACTTCCTGGGCGCTCGCGGCTCCAGCAAAGGCCAGTGCGATGGCGGCGATGATGGTTTTGGTTTGCATTGCTACTTTCTCCTGAAACGAAAATGGGCCGCCAAGCTGGATGGCGGCCCACGGGCTCCCCCCGGTATTCGTACTTACTTCACTACTTCCATCTTGGTCTTGTTGCCGCCCTTGTAGGTGAACAGGGTCAGCGCGCCGTCCTTGATGTCGCCGTACTGGTCAAACTCGATGGCGCCGGTCACGCCCTGGTGTTTGATCTTGGCCAGCACCGGCAGGTATTTGGCCGGTTCGGCCGAATTGGCCTGCTGCATGGCGGCTGCCATGGTCATGATGGCATCGTACACGTACGGCGCGTACAGCTGCACTTCCTGGCCGTACTTCTTCTTGTACTTGGCGCGGAAGTCGTCCATGTTCTTCTGCAGTTCGGCCGGCACGCCGCCGGCTTCGGCGCAGGTCACCACGCCGTCGGCGGCAGCGCCGGCGGACAGGCGGTACAGGGCGTCCGTGCAGACGCCGTCGCCGCCCATGAATTTGGCCTGGATGCCGAGCGCCTTCATCTGGCGCAGCAGAGGGCCGCCCACCGAGTCCATACCGCCGAAGAACACCAGGTCAGGGTTCTTGGACTTGATATTGGTCAGGATGGCGTTGAAGTCGGTGGCGTTGGCGTTGGTGAATTCCTTGCCAACGATTTGCACGCCCGGCAGCGCTTTCTTGGCGCCCTTGACGAATTCGTCGGCCACGCCCTGGCCGTAGGCGGTGCGGTCGTCGATCACGGCGATCTTCTTCACGCCCAGCTTCTGCACGGCGTAGGCGCCCAAGGTGCCGCCCAGCTTATTGTCGTTGGCGACCACGCGGAAGGCGGTGTTGAACTTCTGCTTGGTGTACACCGGCGAGGTGGCGGCCGGCGAAATCTGCGGGATGCCGGCGTCGAAGTAGATCTTGGAGGCCGGGATGGTGGTGCCGGAATTCAGGTGGCCGATCACGCCCTGCACCTTGGCGTCCACCAGCTTTTGCGCGGCGGTAGTGCCCTGTTTAGGGTCGCCGGCGTCGTCTTCGAACTGGACGACGAATTTGACTGGCTTGCCGCCGATTTTGATGCCCTTGGCTGCCAGGTCCTCAACGGCCATGCGGGCGCCGTTTTCCATGTCCTTGCCCAGGTGGGAGTTGGGACCGGATACCGGCGATACGTGGCCGATCTTGATGGTGTCCTGGGCGTAGGCGCTGCCGGCGAAGGCCAGGGCGATGGCGACAGGGATGAATTTGCTCTTGAACTGCATCGGGGGTCTCCAGTCAGTAATTCACGTACGCCAGAAAATACAGCAAAAACCCCGAATGGCAAAGAGGGAATTATTTCCGGCGGCTGGAATTGGCCTGGAGATGGGTGATTTCCTGTTGTACGGCGCGCGAAACGATCTTTCCAATGGTGTCGTGCAGGCCTTCGCGGATTTCCACGGTCAGGGAATGCAGGGCGTGGTTCAGCACTTCGTGGATGCTGTCTTTGATGCGCTGCTCCAGTACGAAGTCGACGCGGCTCGACAGCTGGTGCAATACGCGCTCCGACAGGCGGCGTTCCAGGGCGTCCCAGGCGCCGGCATCGTCCAGCGCGGGCAGGGCAGGGGCGTCCGCGTCGTTGGCGGGCGCTGCGGCCGGCGCGGGGACAGGCGCGGGCACTGGTGCCGGCGCATCATCGCGCATGACTTCAGTCAGGACTGGGATGCTGGCGTCGAAAGCCTGGTTCATTACTTACCTATGGTCAGATGTTTGAGCGGGAAATCCTGCCGTTTGTAAGCAGCATAACGCAGGCGGCCCGCCGCCGCATCCTCCTCGTCGGTGGATATGACTTCGATCAAACGCGGAAACGCTTCGAATTGCGCCGGTGCGCGGCGCGCCAGGTTGACCAGCAGGCCCGCTTCCGGCAATTCAGTAGTGTCGCTGTCGGCCAACACGATGGCGCAATCGGGCGCCAGCGGATCGTTGGCGTGGGCATGCGGCAGGAAGTCGGTGGCGGAAAAGGTCCACAGGGCCCTGTCCAGCTCCGCCAGCTGGGCGGCGTCCTCGGTCATGACCACGATGCGTGGCGTGCTGGCCCAGGCTTTGCGCAGCAGGCGGCAGGCGTAGGCGACCTTGTCCGGCACGCCGCTGTGGAAGTCAATTTGCGTCATGTTCAGAAACGGAAATTCGATGGGGCGTTTTGCGGCGTCTCGCGCTCGCGGCGTTCCCGTTCCGCTTCGGCGGCGGCGTTGGCGGCTTCCGCCTTGGCGCGCGCGGCTTCGCTGGCGCTAGGTGGACGCGGCGGGGCGGCCGGGCTTGGCGGCGGATTCGAATAGCCGGCTGGCAGCGCCTTCACGGTCGGGTAGCCGGCGTCGGTCAGGGCGCTGTCCCAGGTTCCGGGTTCAAAGCCGACCTGGCGCGCGCGGCCCACCAGCATCATCGGCAGTTCGCCGTTGCTGCCGGCCTTGCGCAGCGCCTCATGGTCTTCCTGGCTGGCGACGGTCTTTTCACGGTAAGGGATGCCGCGCGTGAGCAGCAGCTGGCGCGCCTGGTCGCAGGGCGCGCAGCTGGCGGTGGTGTAAAGCACCACCGGGCGGGCGCGCGCGATCTCGGCCAGCTCCGACGGCAGCTCGACGCTGCCGGTGCCGCCGCCGCTGTAGCTCTTCACTTCCGCCTTCTTGGCGGAGGCGGGCGGCGGCGTATCGGTGAAGTGGGTGACGCCTTTGTCGTCCTTCCACTTGTACATCTGGGCGTGCGCCGCGCTGGCAGTCAGCAGCAGCAAAAGCAAGGCAGCGCGTTTCATCGTATCTCCAATCGGCTCTGTTATGCCGCCATGCCGCTGTGGCGCAGCAGTGCGTCGATAGTCGGCTCACGGCCGCGGAAGGCGGTGAACGATTCCAGGGCAGGGCGCGAGCCGCCGACGGCCAGGATCTCCTGCTGGAAGCGTTTGCCGGTGTCGGTGGATAGCTTGCCGCCGCCCAGCGCCGCCGCTTCCTCGAAGGCCGCGTAGGCGTCGGCGGACAGCACTTCCGCCCACTTATAGCTATAGTAGCCTGCCGCGTAGCCGCCGGCAAAAATATGGCCGAACGAGTGCTGGAAGCGGTTGAAGGCGGGCGGGATGATGACCGCGAACTTGCGGCGCACCTCGTCGATCACGTCCTGCACGGCTTTGGCGCCGCCCGGCTGGAAGTCGTAATGCAGCAGCATGTCGAGCAGGGCGAATTCCACCTGGCGCAGGGTCTGCAGGCCGGACTGGAAGTTCTTGGCCGCCAGCATGCGGTCGTACAGGGCGCGCGGCAGCGGCAGGCCGCTCTTCACGTGGGCGCTCATGTGGCTTAGCACATCCCACTCCCAGCAGAAGTTTTCCATGAATTGCGACGGCAGTTCCACCGCATCCCACTCCACGCCGGAAATGCCGGATACCGCCAGCTCTTCCACCTGGGTCAGCATGTGGTGCAGGCCGTGGCCGAATTCGTGGAACAGGGTGATCACTTCATCGTGGGTGAACAGCGATGGCTGCGGCACGCCGTCCACCACCAGCGGTTCGGTGAAGTTGCAGGTCAGGTAGGCGACCGGGGTTTGCAACTTGCCGTTCTTCAGGCGGCGGCCGCGCGCATCGTCCATCCAGGCGCCGCCGCTCTTGCCTTCGCGGGCGTACAGGTCAAGGTAGAACTGGCCTACCAGCACGCCGTCGCGCTCGATGCAGTAGAAGCGCACGTCCTTGTGCCATACCGGCGCGCTATCTGGCTTGATGGTCACGCCGAACAGGGTTTGCACCAGCTTGAACAGGCCGTCGACAACTTTGTGCTCGGGGAAGTACTGCTTCACTTCCTGCGCCGAGAAAGAATACAGGTGCTGCTGCAGCTTTTCGGAAGCGTAAGGCAGGTCCCATGACTGCAGGTCGTTGATGCCCAGTTCCTTGCTGGCATAGGCTTGCAGCTCGGCCAGGTCCTTCTCCGCGAACGGGCGGGCGCGCTTGGCCAGGTCTTCCAGGAATTCGATGACCTGTTCCGGCGACTTGGCCATTTTCGGCACCAGCGAAACTTCGGCGAAGTTCTTGTAGCCGAGCAGGTTGGCTTCTTCGGCTCGCAGTTTCAGCAGGGTGGCGATGTTGGCGGTGTTGTCCCAGTCTTCGCGCTTGCTGAACGCTTCGCCCAGCTCCGACGCCTTGGTGGCGTTGGCACGGTAGACCTTTTCGCGCAGCGCGCGGTTGTCGGCGAACTGCAGGATCGGGTAGTAGGAAGGGAAATGCAGGGTGAACATCCAGCCTTGCTTGCCTTCCTTCTCGGCCAGCGCCTTGGCGGCGGCCTTGGAATCGTCCGGCAGGCCGCGCAGCTCGGCTTCGTCTTCCACCAGCAGTTTCCAGTCGTTGGTCGCGTCCAGCACGTTCTCGCTGAAGCGGGTGCTGGTGGCGGCGTGTTCTTCCTGGATGGCGGCGAAGCGTTCCTTCTTATCGGCCGGTAGTTCGGCGCCGCCCATGCGGAAGTCGCGGATCGCGTTGTCGATGATGCGCTGGCGCGCCGGCGACAGGGTGGCGAATTCCGCGCTGGCGCGCAGGGCTTTGTATTTGGCGAACAGTGCTTCGTTCTGGGCCAGGGCGGTCCAGAATTCGGTCACTTTCGGCAGGTTCTCGTTGTAGGTGGCGCGCAGCTCGGGCGTATCCACCACGTTGTTCAGGTGACTGACGATCCCCCAGGCCCGGCCCAGCAGCTCGGTGGAGTTTTCCAGCGGGGTGACGAAGTTGTCCCAGCTAACCTCGCCCCCCGGGGCTTCCAGCTGGGCTACCGCCGCGCGGTTCTGCTCCAGCAGCTGCTCGATGGCAGGGGTGACGTGTTCCGGCTTGATCGCATCGAAGCGCGGCAAGCCGCTAAAGTCCAGCAATGGGTTGTCGGTCATTTTTTCTCCAAACCTGAAATCTGGGTCTGACCCAAGGGACTCGGCGTCCCCGTCAGACCCGCTACGCGACGGCCGCCAATCGGGTCTGACCCTTGGGTCAGACCCAGGTTTACCGGTTTTAAGCGCGTTCCGCCGATTCAATAGTGTTCATCAACAGCATGGTAATGGTCATCGGCCCCACACCACCCGGCACAGGGGTAATATGCGAAGCCACTTCCTTAATACCCGCAAAGTCCACGTCGCCGCACAGCTTACCGTTTTCGTCGCGGTTGATACCTACGTCGATTACGATGGCGCCCGGCTTCACCATATCAGCAGTCAGGGTATTGCGGCGGCCAGTTGCAGCCACCACGATATCCGCCTGGCGGGTGTGGTAGCCCAGGTCCGCAGTTCCGCTATGGCAGATGGTGACGGTTGCATTGGCTTGCAAGAGCAGCAGGCCCATTGGCTTGCCGACGGTGTTGGAACGGCCGATCACGACAGCGTGCTTGCCCTTCAGGTTGACGCCGGTCGATTCAATCAGCTTCATGCAGCCGTACGGAGTGCATGGCAGGAAGCCTTCCAGGCCGGTCATCAGTTCGCCGGCGCTCAGTACCGAGTAGCCGTCCACGTCTTTCGAAGTGGCGATGGCTTCGATCACCTTGTGCGGGTCGATATGCTTAGGCAGCGGCATTTGCACCAGGATGCCGTGGATCGATGGATCGGCATTCAGGGTGGCGATGCGCTCCAGCAGGGCGGCTTCGGTCATGTCTGCCGGGTATTGCTCTTTGACGGAACGGATGCCGGAATCTTCGCAGGCCTTGACCTTGTTGCGGACGTAGACGTGGCTGGCCGGGTCGTCGCCGACCAGGATCACAGCCAGGCCAGGCTGTTTGCCCTTGGCGGTCAGTGCGGCGGCGCGGGAAGCGATTTCGGCGCGCAGTTTTTGGGAGAGCGCTACTCCGTCGATCAGTTGTGCAGACATGGTTACTTGGATTGGTGGGATGGAAAGTCGCCATTATAAAGGGTGACGGCTTGCCCCGCTGTCCGTGCGATTGTAATATCGATAACAAATGATCTCTTACCAGTATCTGCTCGACATCCAGCTGCGCCTGGACAAGTCGCCTGACTTCTCGGCCTACCCCTTCTGCCTGCCCGCCGTGCGCCATCTCGGCAAGCTGGAATTTGACCCGGCGGTGACGTTCATCGTCGGCGAAAACGGCTCGGGCAAGTCGACTTTGCTGGAGGCGCTGGCTGTGTCGTTGGGGTTTAATGCGGAAGGCGGCAGCAAGAGTTTCAATTTCGGCACGCGCGAGTCGCATTCATGCCTGCACGAATACCTGCGGGTGGCGCGCGGCGTGCGCAAGCCGCGCGACGGCTATTTCCTGCGTGCCGAAAGCTTTTTCAATGTCGCCACCGAGATCGAAAAGCTTGACCAGGGTCCCGGCGGTCCGCCCGTCATCGATTCCTACGGCGGGCGCTATTTGCACGATCAATCGCACGGCGAGTCCTTCATGGCGCTGCTCGAAAAGCGCTTCGGCGGTAACGGCCTGTACATCCTTGACGAACCGGAGGCCGCGCTCTCGCCGCAACGCCAGCTGGCCGCCTTGCGGCGCCTCGACCAGCTGGTGCAGGCTGGCTCGCAATTCGTAATCGCTACCCACTCGCCGATCCTGATGGCCTATCCCGAAGCCTCGATCTACGTCTGCACCCCGACTGGCATCGTGCAGCGTGCATACGAAGACACCGAGCATTACCAGGTCATGCACGACTTCATGTCCAGCCCGCGCCGCATGCTCAAGGAGCTTTTGAAGCTCTAAGGGAGATAGCCTTGTCGGCGATCAATACGGCATTTCAACGCTGATGCAATAGTGAACTCCACACTATTCTGTATGGAGGATTTCATGGCTTACGTTTACAGCGAGGCGACCAAACTGGCTGGAAAAAAGGTCGTCGGCAACGGGCATTGTGTTGAACTGGTGAAGAAGTACGTAAATGTCGGAACAACGGTTGGATGGAGAGAGGGCGCTGCAGTTGTTGGGAACAGCACGTTAAAGGAGGGGACAGCAATCGCAACTTTTGTCCATGGGCGATACCTAAGCCGACCGCATGGCAATCACGCGGCATTTTTTGTCCGGGAAGCACTAGGTGGAATCTATGTCATCGATCAATGGAAGAGCAAAGATAAGATCGAAGTTGGCCAAAGGTTCATAAAATCGAAAGGTAAGAATGCTGACGGTAGTTACAAAGACCCTAGCAATAATGCCGATGCATTTTCGGTAATTGAAAGGTGAGCTGTCATGAAAAAATCGGTCGCTTTCGCCATCGCTTCGTTGGTGTGGTCAGAAGGGCTGGAAGCTAGGGAGCAAGTACTTTATTGTCCCGCTTCGATTGAGGCTGGATCGATGCAAAGCGCAGCTACTTTGCCGGGATGGCTCCTGTTTAATCGAAGCAAGTTAGTGCTGCATTCAGCGGCCTTCACCGGCGGCGCGCCGGAGTTGATGATCGAACTTGTGCCGATTCAAATAAGTAAAAAAAGAGGCCTGGAGTTCGAGCGGTGGAAGTTTGATGGCGACGAAGTTTGGCTGCGATGCGCATATGGCAAAGGTGGACAGGTCACACTATCGAAAAAAGTCGATGGTGAACCGACAGAATGCACTGTCTCTTATAGCCATAAGCTGCCATTGAAAATAGTCTGTACCTAAGTTGCTATAAGGGTATTTCAACCTGCTCGGAAAGCACCTTGAAGTGCACGCTCGGTACGGCGAAGCAGAACGGTGAGCCGGCGCGCGGGCCGATCATCGGGCAGTCGACCCGTCCTGGTGCTAGAGGCAAGACTTCATCGAGCGGAATCGGCAGGCTGATTTCCGACACCGCCATGCGGCCCAGTGCCGGAATTTTGATCATGGCCTCATGCTGGCAGGCGAGGAAGGCGACCGCCTCGTCCCAGCTGTCGAAAGCCTGCGCCAGCGCCGGCGGCAACGTGCGCTCCGTCGTGACGCTGGCCTCTGCCGCTAGCTGCGGTGCGCTGCCGGCGCCAGGCTCGATGATGGTGGTGTAGCGGGCGCCGTCATGCTCGTGCGAGAAGCGCGCCGGCAAATGCGTCGGCAGGATATCGCTGAACATCCGAGTCCCCAGTGCGTGCAGCGCGCTATCCATGACGTTACGTACGAAATAGACCTTGCCTGGTTCTTCCAGGTAGAGGCGCCAGTTGCTTTGCAAGGGCGAAGGCAGCAGCTTGCGCGCCGGGCCGGCGAGGGTAGGCCCAAAGCCGCCGTGGCGGTAGGTCAGTATGCTGAATGGCGTCAGGCCGTTGCGCTGCCACAGCTTGAGGCCGGGCGGCACCATGGCCTGCGCCGTGGCCGCATCGACCATCCAGGTCAGGTAAACCACATCGCGCACATCGCTTTCCAACGTCATGAACGGCAGGCGCGAAAGGATTGCGCGGCGGGTGGCGGCGATGCGCCGGGAATTGGCAAGTTTGGCGAGCAGACGGCCTGCCAGACCTTCTTTTGGATGAATGTAATCGTTGGTCATATCGCGCTATGATAAGAGGATGACTATAAAAGGGACAATAGCGCGCCTGGCTACGCTGGCGCTGGCGTGCCTTGCGTTCAATGCGCAGGCGGTGGACGCCGTCATTTTCGACCGCGCCGCTTCGCCGGCGGACTTCCGCCGCGAGTACTCAAAGGCGCTGCTCATGAAAGTGATGGAGCGCACGGTTCCAACTTTCGGTGCTTATTCGATCGAATATGCCGACGCCCATATGGAGCGGCCACGCCTGCTGGCGGCGCTGAAAGAAGGGAGGCTGGTCAACGTCACCGCCTATCCGGCCGATGCCAAGTGGCTTAGGTCGCTGTTGTCGGTTCCGGTGCCGACAGATATGGGCTTGCAAAGCTGGCGCATCGCGCTGATCGACGCCGGAAAGCAGAAGCGCATGCGGTCGCTCGCGCTGCCGGATGGCCTGAAGGAGTTAGTGGCCGGTGTCGGTACGGCCTGGGTCACGCGCGCTTCGCTGCAGGGGAATGGCTTCCGCTACGTCACTGGCAGCAATTACGCCGGCCTGTTCGACATGCTGATGGCGGGGCGTTTCGACTACTTCCCACGTGGGGTCAATGAGATCTTCCAGGAGTTCGACCAGCGCCGCGCGGCTTTCCTGCATCTGGCGATCGAAGATAGCATCGTCCTGCACGATAATATTCCGTCGCTGTTTTTTGTCTCGCCGCGTAATCCGCGCCTGCATAAGCGCATTCAGACCGGCATGGAAATGCTGCTGAAAGACGGCACGCTGGAGCGCTTCGTGCTTGAACACCACCGCACTTTCCTGCAGCGCGCCAAACTATGCAACCGCCGCCGCATCGAGCTGCCGAATCCCGACATCGACCAGGCCATGCTGGCCCGCAAAGACCTCTGGCTCGACCCCTTCAACCCGCGACACGGCTTCTGCCCCGCCAAGTAAGCCGCTACTCCCCGTCGCGCGATTTAGTCCCGTAATAGCGGTGTCGGATGCGGTTTCTGAGCGTCATCTTGCTTGCTAGCGCTTTGTGACGAGCAGGAACTTGGGGCCCGGAGTTTCAATCAATAGTTTGTGATTCGCTCTTTCGTGTTTGACAACAAACTCTTCAAGCCGTATTGCCCGAGATAGCAATTTGCCGGGTGAAATGTGCTCGCGAGCAGCTTGCTCGAACAAAAAATCAGCCAATTCAGTTGGTAGATCTACATTCAAATTCGTGATTTTCATGATGGCACCTCCGAACCTTGAGCGTAGGCCGCTCGATTTGGGGGTCAACCAAGCCCAGCAGTGCAGTTGATTAGAGTCAATCCTCTTCAAATTTCATAATATGGAATGTTTTTCCGCAATTTGAAAAACAAAGAATTCGCTGATAGAATCCTTCAGAATTAGCCAAAGTATTAGTAAATCATCACCTGCACCGTCCGGAGACATAAAAGGGTGGGGCGCCTTCAACAGATAGGAGACTAGTTACATGTCAGCTCAACTTGACCAGGTCACGGCACAAACCGCCAACGATCCTGATGCACAGGAAACCAAAGAATGGCTGGAGGCGCTGGAAGCCGTCCTGGAGGCCGAAGGCCCTGAACGTGCCCACTACCTGATGGAGCGCCTGGTTGACCTGGCCCGTCGTCGTGGCGCCGATATCCCGTTCTCCGCCAACACCGCCTACGTCAACACCATTCCTGCGCACAAGGAAGTGCACTGCCCGGGCAACCTGGAATACGAAGAGCGCCTGCGCTCGTGGATGCGCTGGAACGCCATGGCGATGGTCGTGAAGGCCAACCGCGCCGACGGCGACCTGGGCGGCCACCTGTCCTCCTTCGCCTCGCTGGCGAACATGCTGGGCATCGGCTTCAACCACTTCTGGAAAGCCGAGAGCGAAACCCACGGCGGCGACCTGCTGTACATCCAGGGCCACTCGTCCCCTGGCGTCTACGCGCGCGCCTTCCTGGAAGGCCGCCTGACCGAAGAACAGCTGCTGAACTTCCGCCGCGAAGTGGACGGCAAGGGCCTGTCCTCCTACCCGCACCCGAAACTGATGCCGGACTTCTGGCAGTTCCCGACCGTGTCGATGGGCCTGGGCCCGCTGATGGCGATCTACCAGGCACGCTTCCTGAAGTACCTGCACGCACGCGGCATCGCCAACACCGAAGGCCGTAAGGTCTGGGCCTTCTGCGGCGACGGCGAGATGGACGAACCGGAATCGATGGGCGCGATCGGCATGGCTGCCCGCGAACAGCTGGACAACCTGAACATCGTCGTCAACTGTAACCTGCAGCGCCTGGACGGTCCGGTGCGCGGCAACGGCAAGATCATTCAAGAGCTGGAAGCGGACTTCCGCGGCGCCGGCTGGAACGTCATCAAGGTCATCTGGGGCCCGGGTTGGGACAACCTGCTGGCACAGGACAAGGACGGCATCCTGCAGCGCGTAATGATGGAAACCGTGGACGGCGAGTACCAGAACTACAAGGCCAAAGACGGCGCCTACGTACGTAAGCACTTCTTCGGCAAGCATCCAAAGCTGCTGGAAATGGTGGCCAATATGTCGGACGACGACATCTGGCGCCTGACCCGCGGCGGCCATGATCCGCACAAGATCTACGCCGCATTCAAGCAGGCCAACGAATCCGTCGGCAAGCCAACCGTGCTGCTGGTGAAGACCGTCAAGGGCTTCGGCATGGGCAAGTCCGGCGAAGCGCGCAACACCGCGCACCAGACCAAGAAGCTGGACGACGAGGCTATCCGCGAAATGCGCGACCGCTTCAACATCCCGATCCCGGACGACAAGCTGAAAGACATCCCGTTCTTCAAGCCATCCGATGACGCGCCGGAAATCAAGTACCTGCACGAGCGCCGCAAGGCACTGGGCGGCTACCTGCCATCGCGCCGCATGAAGGCCGACGAACAGCTGGTAGTGCCAGGCCTGGACGCTTTCAAGGCCGTGACCGACGCGACCCCGGAAGGCCGCGAAATTTCGACCACCCAGGCCTTCGTACGTATCATCACCGCGCTGCTGCGCGACCAGTCGCTGGGCCAGCGTATCGTTCCAATCCTGGTTGACGAGTCCCGTACCTTCGGTATGGAAGGCCTGTTCCGTCAGATCGGTATCTTCAACCAGCAAGGCCAGTTGTACGAGCCGGTCGACAAAGACCAGGTGATGTACTACCGCGAAGACAAGGCCGGCCAGATCCTGCAAGAGGGTATCAACGAAGCCGGTGGTATGAGCTCGTGGATCGCTGCGGCGACCTCGTACTCGACCAACAATCGCGTGATGATCCCGTTCTTCACCTACTACTCGATGTTCGGCCTGCAGCGCGTTGGCGACCTGGCATGGGCGGCGGGCGATATGCGTGCACGCGGCTTCCTGATGGGCGGCACCGCCGGCCGTACCACCCTGAACGGCGAAGGCCTGCAGCACGAAGATGGCCACAGCCACGTGATCGCGGCAACCATCCCGAACTGCGTACCGTACGACCCGACCTTCAGCCACGAACTGGCTGTGATCGTGCAGGACGGCCTGCGCCGCATGGTGGGTGAGCAGGAAGACGTGTTCTACTACATCACCATCATGAACGAGAACTATGCCCACCCAGGCCTGAAACCTGGCCAGGAAGAGGGCATCCTGAAGGGCATGTACCTGCTGCAGGAAGGCGATAAAGCCGCCAAACAGCGCGTGCAGCTGATCGGCTCGGGCACCATCCTGCGCGAATCCATCTTCGCCGCAGACCTGCTGAAGAACGACTGGAACATCGCTGCCGACGTGTGGTCCGCTCCTTCGCTGACCCTGGTGGCGCGCGACGGTATCGACTGCGAACGCTGGAACATGGTCAACCCGACCAAGGAACAGCGCGTGCCTTACGTGACCGGCCTGCTGAAGGACACCACCGGCCCGATCATCGCAACCACCGACTACATGCGTGCATTTGCCGACCAGATCCGTCCATACATGCCAGCCGGCCGCACCTACAAGGTGCTGGGCACCGACGGCTTCGGCCGTTCCGACAGCCGCGCCAAGCTGCGTGAGTTCTTCGAGGTGAACCGCTACTACATCACCGTGGCTGCCCTGCGTTCCCTGGCGGACGAAGGCAAGATCGCAATGTCGGTGGTGGAAGACGCCATCAAGAAGTACGGCATCGACCCGAACAAGCCAAATCCGGTGACCCAATAATTAGAAGACGGAGCAAACACTATGAGCATGGTTGAAGTGAAAGTCCCGGATATCGGCGACTTCAAGGAAGTTGAAGTCATCGAGCTGATGGTCAAGGTGGGCGACACGATCAAGGTCGACCAGTCGCTGGTGACCGTTGAATCGGACAAGGCGTCGATGGAGATTCCATCGTCGCAGGCTGGCGTCATCAAGGAAATCAAAGTGAAGGTCGGCGACAAGGTCGCTGAGGGTTCGCTGCTGCTGATCGTTGAAGCCGACGGCGCTGCCGCCTCCGCGCCCGCTGCCGCCCCGGCCGCCGCTGCTCCTGCAGCCGCTCCGGCCGCCGCCGCGCCAGCCGCTGCCGCCGCGCCTGCGCCGGCCGCAGCCTCCGCCGGCCCGGTCGAAGTAAAAGTGCCGGACATCGGCGATTTCAAGGAAGTGGAAGTGATCGAGCTGCTGGTCAAGGTTGGCGACACCGTCGCCAAGGATCAGTCCCTGATCACCGTCGAATCCGACAAAGCCTCCATGGAAATCCCATCGTCGCACGCCGGCGTGGTGAAAGAACTGAAGGTCAAGGTCGGCGACAAGGTCGCTGAAGGCTCGCTGGTGCTGATCGTCGACGCCGTCGGCGGCGGCGAGCCGCATGCGGCGAGCGCCGCTCCAGCCGCCCCGGCCGCAGCGCCTGTTGCCGCGCCGGTCGCAAGTGCTGCTGCCGCAGCGCCTGCAGCATCGTCCGCGCCAGCTGCCCCTGCCGTGAACGGCAAGCTGGCCCACGCCTCCCCATCCGTCCGCAAGTTCGCCCGCGAACTCGGCGTGGATGTGACCCGCGTCGGCGGCACCGGCCCGAAAGGCCGCGTGACCCAGCTGGACGTGCAGAACTACGTGAAGGGCATCATGTCCGGCGCCGCAGCCGCGCCGAACGCCGCACCAGCAGCCGCTGGCGGCGGTGCAGGCCTGAACCTGCTGCCATGGCCATCGCTGGACTTCAGCAAGTTCGGCGAAACCGAACTGTCCCCGCTGCCGCGCATCAAGAAGATCTCCGGCCCGAACCTGCACCGCAACTGGGTGATGATCCCGCACGTCACGCAGTTCGAAGATGCCGACATCACCGACCTGGAGCAGTTCCGCGTCGACAGCAACAACGCCAACGCCAAGAACAAGGACGCCGTCAAGCTCACCATGCTGGCGTTCGTGATCAAGGCCTCCGTGACCGCGCTGAAGAAGTTCCCGACCTTCAATTCGTCGCTGGACGAGAAGGGCGAGAACCTGATCCTGAAGAAGTACTACAACATCGGCTTCGCCGCCGACACCCCGCAAGGCCTGGTGGTGCCGGTTGTGAAGAACGCCGACCAGAAGTCCGTGACCCAGATCGCCAAGGAAATGGGCGAACTGTCCCTGGCCGCACGCGAAGGCAAGCTGAAGCCTACCGACATGCAGGGCGCCTGCTTCACCATCTCCTCGCTGGGTGGCATTGGCGGTACTGCCTTCACCCCGATCGTGAACGCACCGGAAGTGGCGATCCTCGGCCTGTCCAAGTCCTCCATGAAGCCAGTATGGGACGGCAAGCAGTTCGTGCCGCGCCTGATGCTGCCGCTGTCGCTGTCCTACGACCACCGCGTGGTCGACGGCGCGTCCGGCGCACGCTTCGCTGCATACCTGGCCGAAGTGCTGGCCGATATGCGCAAGATCCTGCTGTAAGGAGGCCGCGATGATCGAAGTTAAAGTACCGAACATCGGCGACTTCAAGGATGTTGAAGTGATCGAACTGCTGGTCAAGATTGGCGACACCGTCAAGGTCGACCAGTCGCTGGCCACCGTCGAATCCGACAAAGCCTCGATGGAAATTCCATCGACCCACGCGGGCGTGATCAAGGAACTCAAGATCAAGGTCGGCGACAAGGTCAATGAAGGCTCCGCGCTGCTGATGCTGGAAGAGGGCGCTGGCGCTGCTGCCCCGGCACCTGCCGCAGCCGCACCGGCTGCCGCCCCAGCGCCCGCCGCTGCGCCGGCCGCTCCAGCGGTCGCGCCGGCTGCCGGCGGCTACGCCGGCCAGGTCGACATCACCTGCGACATGATGGTCCTGGGTGGCGGTCCTGGCGGCTACTCCGCCGCGTTCCGCTCCGCAGACCTGGGCATGAACACCGTCCTGATCGAGAAATACTCGACCCTCGGCGGCGTCTGCCTGAACGTCGGCTGCATCCCATCGAAAGCCCTGCTGCACCTGGCAGCTGTGGTGGACGAGACCAGCCACATGGCCAAGAACGGCGTCACCTTCGCCAAGCCGACGATCGACATCGACCAGGTGAGCAGCTACAAGGAAGGCGTCATCAAGAAGATGACCACCGGCCTGTCCGGCATGGCCAAGATGCGCAAGGTGAATGTAGTGCAGGGTGTAGGCCAGTTCCTCAGCCCGAACCACATCGAAGTCACCGCAGCAGACGGCAGCAAGAAAGTAGTCCAGTTCAAGCAAGCCATCATCGCCGCTGGTTCCAGCGTGGTGAAGCTGCCATTCGTCCCTGAAGACAACCGCATCGTCGACTCGACCGGCGCGCTCGAACTGCGCTTCATGCCGAAGAAGATGCTGGTGATCGGCGGCGGCATCATCGGCCTGGAAATGGCCACCGTGTACAGCACTTTCGGCGCACGCATCGACGTGGTCGAAATGATGGACGGCCTGATGCAAGGCGCCGACCGCGAAGCCGTCAAGGTCTGGCAGAAGTACAACGAAAAGCGCTTCGACCGCATCATGACCAAGACCAAGACCGTCGGCGTGGAAGCGCTGCCGGAAGGGATCAAGGTCACCTTCGAAGCCGCCGAAGCCGGCGCCACCGCACCAGAGCCACAGATCTACGACATGGTCCTGGTAGCAGTCGGCCGCAGCCCGAACGGCAAGAAGCTCGCCGCCGACAAAGCTGGCGTGATCGTCACCGACCGCGGCTTCATCAATGTCGACAGCCAGATGCGCACGAATGTCCCGCACATCTTCGCCATCGGCGACATCGTCGGCCAACCGATGCTCGCGCACAAAGCCGTGCACGAAGCGCACGTAGCCGCCGAAGCAGCCCATGGCGAGAAAGCCCACTTCGACGCCAAGATCATTCCATCGGTTGCCTACACCGATCCGGAAGTGGCATGGGCCGGCATCACCGAAGACGAAGCGAAAGCCAAGGGCATCAAGGTCGAGAAAGGCCACTTCCCATGGGCCGCCAGCGGACGCGCCGTTGCGAACGGCCGTGACGAAGGCTTCACCAAGCTGCTGTTCGACGCAGAGACCCACCGCATTATCGGCGGCACGATCGTCGGCACCCACGCCGGCGACATGATTGGCGAGATCGCCTTGGCAATCGAAATGGGCGCCGACGGCATCGACATCGGCAAGACGATCCACCCGCACCCAACGCTGGGCGAATCGATCGGCATGGCCGCCGAAGCCTACGAAGGCGTCTGCACCGACCTCCCGCCCCCACGCAAACGCTAAAGCAACTTTTGTCCATCCTGGGGTCAGGAACAAAAGTGGACAAAAATTTCGTTTGATTATCGCGCAGCTTCGGCTGCGCGAATTCTTTGTACGGTCCTGGTCGACACTTTGAAATGCTCGGCAATTTGCGCGGGGCTGTAGTGGCCCGCGCGCAGCGCTTCTGCGATCGCAGCTTGCGTGGCTTGTTTGCCCCATGTCGAAGGCAGTGACGGTGGCGTCAGCGGATCCGGCACGCCAACCCCAGCCGCTACAAAGTCGCGGTAGCGGGAGATTCGTTCTTCGCCTGTCGCTCCTTGGAAGCGATCAAGCGTGGTTTCCGTTTCCAGCCATTCTGGTGGCGCCACAAGTCCCGCCGTCGCGCGGTAATTACTCCATCGCCATTCGGCTGCGCTCTCTACCAGTCCCGCACGCACTGGGTTCAGTGTGATGTAACGCGTCAGTTCTAGAAAATGTTCATCCCGCTCCAGCAAAACGGAGTGAAAGCGCCCTTGGAACACATGCCCCGTCAAGCCATGCCGAACGTTGAACTGCAGCGAATATACGCAATTGAGGAAGTGCATTAGTTCCGACAAGTTGGTGACAGGGGTTTGCAGCAAGAGGTGGAAATGGTTCGGCATCTGGCAATAAGCATGACAGATGAATCCGAATCGCTCAGCCGCGCGCGCCATCAGGCTGAGCCAGTTGAGGTAATCCAAATCGTCGAGGAATATCAGTGCCTTGCGATTGCCGCGTGCAGTGACGTGGTACAGGGCGCCTGGGAATTGGGTGCGTAGTGGTCGGCTCATTGAGCGACGATAGCACCGTGATAATGCTGCGAATTGATCTAAATCAGACTCACTACTTGGGACCAGGAAAAAAATGTCCTAATTCGTTCCTGACCCCAAAGCGGACAATTATTTCTGGTTGTTACGGTACTGGTCGAAGTAGTTGCAGTAGTCGGCCCAGTTGTCGGTCAGCATTTTGGTGAACTGTTCGCTGAAGTAGGCGATTGCTTCTTCTTTCTTGGACTCGAAGCCGGCTTTCTCTTCGTGGGTGCGGGCGACCAGGAAGGCGTTGTAGCGGGCGGCGGCGAACATCAGGCTGGCGCCGACCAGTTGCGGGGCGCCTTGGTTGCTCGATTCGTGCTTGTTGGCCAGGTCGATGAAGGTGTCGGTGTATTCGAAGAACTTCTTGTCGTCTTCTTGCTGCTGGTTTTGCTGTTGGTCGCTCATGTTCTACTACCAAAAAATGTAATTAGGGGTGGGCATCGTGACATATGCGGCGCTTTGCCGCAATAAAAAACCGGGCTGGCGGCCCGGTTTGTTGTTGTTAGCTCGCTATGAAGCGCTCCGGGATCTCGATCCCGCCGCTGCTGGCGGCTTCCGCATAGGCCTTGAGTTCATTGATCGCGGCTTCCAGGTGTTCCGGATTGGGGTTTTCCTGGAATCCCTTAATGCGCTCGTTGATCGTGGCGATTTTCCTGCTCCATTCGAGCCGATCGACCTTGCTCATACGTCCTCCCACATTCATTTTGGTTCTGAGGAGGTCAGTATCCGGCAGCTAGCCAGCGGCACTCGGTGCGCTGCCGCACATACGCTGCCGCGCACGCTTAGCGCTTCATGACGCCGCGCAGGAACAGGTCAATGCCTTGCTCGATCTCTTGCGGAGTGGTGGCGACGCCGCAGCGCGATTCAAACAGGAAGCGGCGCAGCTGGTCGCCCATCAGGCAGTTGGTGAAGTAGATCGCCAGCCGGTCCGGCGGCGCGTCGGTCTCGAATTGCGCGCTGATTTCAGGGCGCGCGAAGTAGCGCGCCAGTTGCTCGCGCGTCTGGCGCGGGCCGGCATCCCAGAAGGCTTCCGCCAGGTCCGGGTTGGCGTGGGCTTCGGCCACCACGATCTGGTACAGGGCGGTGGCAGCAGGCGTGCTGACCATGCTGTGGAAGCGCAGGCCGAATTCCAGCAGGGTGTCGCGGATAGGGCGGTTCGGCGCGTCCAGCGTGAGCGGGTCGAAGGTGTTGGCGCGGTAGCGCAGCAGGATGGCCTTGAGCAGGCCGGCCTTGCCGCCGAATTTCACGTAGATGGTGCGCACGGCCACCCGTGCTTCGCGGGCGATGGCTTCCAGGCTGACCTTGCTGTAACCCTTTTCCAGGATCAGGCGGCCGGCCGTATCCATCAGGTCATTCAGGCGCGCTTCGGCCTCGGCGGCCTTGGGGCGGCCGGCTTTGACTGGCTCAGGGAGTTGTTCGACAGACATGATTGAAAACCGTACGTAATGCCCGAAGGCTATCAGATACGGTCACTTTATTCCAATTCAAAATGAAATGCAATCGTTTCATTTCTTGACTTTGTTCAGTAGTTGAAGAATAATGCAATGAACTCATTTCATTTCTAGGGAGTTACCTCCATGTCCCAGCACAACCAAGCCGAACAAAAAGTGCTCAGCGCCGTGCCAGAAGCTGCACCGGCCGCCACGCCCCCTAACCGTCGTGTGCTGGTGATCGCCGGCCTGATTGCCCTGGCCGCCCTGGCCGCCGGCGGCCGCATGTGGTACCGCAGCCATCACTACGTGGAAACCGAGAATGCCTATGTGGCCGGCCACGTGCATCCGGTGTCGGCGCGCATTGCCGGCGTGGTGACCAAGGTTCTGGTGGACGATAACCAGCTGGTGAAGGCGGGTGACGTGATCGCCGAATTGGACCCCTTCGACCAGCAGGTGAAGGTGGAGCAGATCCAGGCGCAGATCGCCAGCGTGCAGCAGCAGATCCTGCAGGCCGACGCGCAAGTCGCGCAAGTCAACGCCCAGGCCAGCGCCGCCGCTGCGCAAGTGGCGCAATCGCAGGCCAACCTGGTGCGCGCGTCGCAGGATGCGGAGCGTTACGGCCAGCTGTACACCAGCCAGATGAAGGCCGTATCGAAAGCCGAACTGGATGCCGCCAACGCGGCCCGCGCCAGCGCCACCGCCGATGTGGCCGCGCGCAAGGACAGCGCCGTCGCCGCCAAGGCGCAGATCGGCGCAGCAACCGCCTCGCGTGAAGTGCTGAAGGCGCAAGTCAAGGTGCTGCAGGTGCAGTTGAAGGACGCGCAGCAGCAAGTCGCATATAACCGCATCGTCGCGCCGGTCGATGGCCGCGTCGGCAAGCGCAATCTGGAAGTAGGCCAGCGCGTGCAGCCCGGCCAGCAGCTGGTGGCGCTGGTGCAGGAAAACGTCTGGGTCACCGCCAACTTCAAGGAAACCCAGCTCGCCGATATGCGCGTGGGCCAGGAAGTGAACCTGACCATCGATGCGCTGCCGGGCAAGGAACTGGTAGGCCGCGTGGACTCCTTCTCGCCAGCCTCCGGCGCGCAGTTCGCGCTGCTGCCGGCCGATAACGCCACCGGCAACTTCACCAAGATCGTGCAGCGCGTGCCGGTCAAGATCACCTTCAAGCCGGAAGACTTGAAGGCCCTGGACGGCCGCCTGGTGCCGGGCATGTCTGCTATCGCTGAAGTCAGCATCTCCGCCAAAGCAAAATGAGCGCCCCGATGATGGTGCCGGAAGGTCCGGTATCCGGCCGCACCTGGATCGCAGTGGCGGCGGGCATGCTGGGCGCCTTCATGGCGGTGCTGGACATCCAGATCACCAACTCCTCGCTGCGCGACATCCTCGGCGCGCTGAACGCCACGCAGGAAGAGGGCTCCTGGATTTCGACCGCCTACCTGGTGGCCGAGATCATCGTAATCCCGCTGACGGCGCTGCTGACGCGCACCTTCGGCATGCGCGGCTACATGATGGGTACCACCGGCCTGTTCCTGCTGTTCTCCACCTTGTGCGGCGCGGCCTGGAACCTGGAAAGCATGATCCTGTTCCGCATGATGCAGGGCTTTACCGGCGGCGCGCTGATCCCGATGGCGATGACGCTGGTGATGGCCAAGCTGCCTGCCTCCAAGCGCGCGATCGGCATGGCGATCTTCGGCCTGACTGCGACACTGGCGCCATCCATGGGCCCGACCCTGGGCGGCTACCTGAGCGAGCTGTATGGCTGGCCGTCGATCTTCTATATCAACTGGGTGCCGGGCCTGCTGCTGATTGCCGGCGTGGCGTACGGCCTCGATCCGGATGAGCGCAAGCTGAAGGAACTGCTGAACGCCGACTGGCTGGGCATCGCTTTCATGGCGCTGGGCCTGGGCTGCCTGACCATTTTCCTGGAAGAGGGCAATAGCAAGGACTGGTTCGAGTCCGGCTTCATCATCGCCTTCGCCGGTTTGGCGCTGGTGGGTTTGCTGGGATGGGTGGTGACAAGCGCGATGCGCCCGCAGCCTTTCGTCAACCTGGGATTGTTTGCGCAGCGTAATTTCCTGGTCGCTTCCGCGCTGGCAGCGGTGATGGGCATGGGCCTGTACGGCTCGTCCTTCTTGCTGCCGCTGTACCTGGGCCAGATCGCCGGCTATTCGCCGATGCAGATTGGTGAAGTGATCATGTGGGCTGGCCTGCCGCAGCTGTTCATCATGCCGTTTGCGGCCAAGCTGTCGATGAAGATCGATAACCGCATCCTGTGCTCGATCGGCCTGGGCTTGTTTGGCGTGTCCTGCATCATGAACGGTTATATGGATGCGACCACCGGCTACGACCAGCTGCTGCTGTCGCAGGTGGTGCGCGCAATGGGCCAGCCGTTTGTGATGCTGACGCTGTCGAACTTCGCCATGAACGGCATTGCGCCGAAGGATACGCCTTCCGCTTCCAGCCTGTTCAACATGATCCGCAACCTGGGCGGCTCGATCGGCATCGCCCTGCTGGCGACCCAGCTGACGCAGCGTGAACACTATCACTCGGCCCGCCTGGGCGAAGCGGTGAACAGCTTCTCCGCCGCGACCCAGCTGCGGCTGGACCAGATGACGCAGAACTTTATCAGCAAGGGCTTCGACCCGCTCACCGCATCGGACAAGGCGCTGAAAGCGGTGGACAGCATCGTGCGGCGCGAATCGTATGTGATGGCTTACAACGACGGCTTCCTGATTGTGGGCGGCATCCTGCTGTCCTGCATCCTGATTCTGTGGCTGTCCGACAAAGTGAAATCGCCTTCGGGCGGCGGCGCTGGTGCGCACTGAAAGAGAGAACGAATATGAACATCAAGATGATTGCAATGGCAGTAAGCGCAGCGGCCGTACTGGCTGGTTGCGGCACCGTGGGCAGCGACTTCAAAGCGCCGGCCGAGGCGAAGGAGCAAGCCTTCCGCCACGCCGCCCCCGGCGCCGCGAGCGCTGAAGCGCAACTGCCAGCGCAGTGGTGGACCGTGTTCGGCGATGACACGCTGAACCGGCTTGAGCACCAGGCCTTGCGCGACAGCCCGACCGTGAAGGCGGCGGCGCAGCGCCTGTTCCAGGCCGAAGCGCAACTGGGTCTGGTGCGTGCCAACCAGCTGCCTAACGTGACGGTCAGTACCGGTGTGTCGAACTCGCGCACTTCGGCCAATACATCGCAGGGTATCGCGCTGGGTCACCGCTCCATCCACGGTAATAACTACTCGGTCGCGGCGGGCTTCTCGTACGAGCTGGACCTGTTCGGCCGCGTGCGCCGTGCTGTTGAATCGGCCGATGCGCAAGCACTGGCTGCGCGTCATGACCGCGACGGCGTGCTGCTGCTGTTGTCTTCGCAGATCGCCACAACCTACTGGCAGCTGCGCGGGCTGGATGCCGAGATGGCAATCCTGCGCGGCGCCCTGGCGACCCGCAAGGAAACCGAAGAACTGGTGAACGCCCGCTTCAACGCCGGCTTGTCGAATGAGCTGGACACCTCGCGCGCCCGCATCGAACGCGCCAATGCCGAAGCCGACCTGGAAGAAGTGCAACGCCAGCGCAATACGCTGGAACACGCGTTGGCGGTTCTGGTCGGTGCCTCGCCTTCGAGCATGCAATTGCCTGCTGCCGGTGTCGCGGAACTGCCGGCGCCGCCGGTGATTCCGGCTGGCCTGCCTGCACAGTTGCTGTCGCACCGTCCCGACCTGGCAGCCAGCGTCGCCACGCTTCGCGCAAGCAATGCCAACGTCGGCGTGGCGGAAGGCGCTTTCTACCCATCGGTCAGCCTGACCGGCAATTTCGGCTACGCCTCCGAAAGCCTGGGCGACATCAGCAAAGGCGGCTCGCGCGTATTCAGTTTCGGCCCGCTGGCCCTGTCGCTGCCAATCTTTGACGGTGGCCGCAACCAGTCCAACCTGACTGCCGCCAAAGCCCGCTACGAAGAAGCCGTCGCCAACCACGAAGGCCGCCTGCTGACCGCACTGCGCGAAGTGGAAGACGCCCTGTCCGACGTCCAGCAGCGCACGCAGCAAAGCAAGGTGCAACTGACCTCCCGCCAGGCCGCCACCCGCGCCTACGACGTCGCCCGCGCCCGCTACGAGCGCGGCATCAGCACCTACCTCGATGTGACGGACGCCCAGCGCAGCGCCCTGGCCGCCGACCGTGCCGCCGCCCAAATCAACACCCAGCGCCTGCTGGCAACAGTCAGCGTCGCCCGCGCCCTCGGCGGCGGCTGGCAAGCCCAGTAAGTCCACGGCTCAGCCCGTGTCCCACCATGGGGTCACACCCCAAGTGGGACACGGGCTCAAGCATTCTCATCCGGGAAGTCGCGGATTGCGCGGGATACGGTCTTAATCGATACACCGAAATGATCGGCAATTTCCTGCCGGGTGTATGTATTCGTTTGATACGCACGCGACATGGCCTCGTTGCGATCTGCGTAGTTTGTCGAATAGGTGTAAAGCGACTGTGCCTGTTCGCGCTTGGCATCTGGCCATTCCTTATGCAAGGCTAGCGGATCTGGCATTCCAACTCCCGCGTTGACGAATTTCCGGTAGGCCGCAACCTTTTCTTCAAGCGAACCATTTCCGAAGTGGGAAAGTAGCCATTCCGTCTCAAGCCAATCAGGTGCAAACTCCGGCTCAAGGTAGTGCCGGTGGCTGCTCCACTGCCAATCGGCAGCATCAGCGACAAGTTTGGCCCGTACCGGATTAAGACTGATATAACGCGCCACGGCCAACAGCTGGCTGTTCTTCTCGACCATCCCCGCATGGAATCGCCCTTGTATGACATGCCCCGTTAATCCATGCCGGTTGTTGAAGTGCTGACAGTAGTCAGCATTCACCGTATGCATGCCATCAGGTAGATTCGCCAAAGGGGTTTCCACCAACAGGTGGTAATGGTTCGGCATCAAGCAATACGCATGAATCCTGAGATTGTGCTTTTCCGCTGCCTTGGCCAGCTTATCGAGCCAGATCATGTGATCGCGGTGGTCGAGGAAAATTGCGGCGCGTCTATTCCCACGGGCTGTAACGTGGTAAATCGCACCGGGAAAAAGAATTCGAGGGGCTCGGCTCATGCTGAAAACTTAGCATGCCGGAATGACTCGGCTGATGATCTGTATCAAACAGATGGGCTTGTGTCCCACTTGGGGTGTGACCCCAGGGTGGGACACGGGGTCAGCTGTGGGTGGGGGCGAAGTTTTGCAGCATGAAGTCGAGGAAGCTGGTCAGCTTGGGTGTGGGCTGGCGGTTGCGGGGGTAGAGCAGGTGCATGGGGCGTGGGGTGGGGAGGTAGTCGTCCAGCACGCGGATCAGACGGCCGGCGGCGATGTCTTCTTTCAGGACCGTCTCAGCTTGCATGATCAGGCCGAAACCTTTCAGGGCGGCTTGTTTCAGGGCGTAGCTGTTGTTGGCGCGCATGCGGCTCAGGGGTACGTGGCGGGCATCCTTTTCGCCGTTCAGGCGCCAGCGCGCTTGCGGGACCCAGCCGGTGAATTCCAGGCATTCGTGTTGCGCGAGGTCGGCGGGTACGCGCGGTGTGCCGCGCCGGGCCAGGTAGCCGGGCGAGCCGCAAATCACGACGCCATAGGGCCGCAGGGGCCGCGCTACCAGCGTCGAATCTTCCAGGGCGCCGATGCGGATGCCGACGTCGAATCCTTCTTCCACGATGTCGACCATGCGGTCGTTCAGGTGCAGGTCCACGCTGACTTCGGGGTGCGTGTTCAGGTAGTCGGGGATCAGTGGGCTTAGCCACTCCATGCCGAACGATACGGCGCAAGTCACCTTCAGCACGCCGCGCGGTGCGGCGCGCAGGGATTCGGCGCCGCGTTCGGCGGCTTCGATCTGCGCCAGGATGGCGCGGCATTGGTCGGCGTATTGGCGGCCGATTTCCGTTAGCGATTGCCGCCGCGTGGTGCGGGTGAGCAGGGCGGCGCCGAGCCGCTGCTCCAGTTCGCGTACGTGCTTGCCGACCATGACGGCGGAGATGCCGAAGCGTTCGGCGGCTGCGGTGAAGCTGCCGGTATCGACGGCGGCCACAAACACTTCCATGCTGCGTAGCTTGTCCATTGCTAAGTTTGAGTTTGTAATTAATTAAATAATAGCTCATTTATTCCTGTGGCGACGGAGCGCATACTGGCTTCACTTCGAAACCCAACAGGAGATTCAACATGAAAAAGATCATCGTTATCGGCGCATCCGGCACCATCGGCAAGGCCATCGTGGAGCAATTGGGCTTGCGTCATGAAGTCATTACCGTCGGCCGCAGCAGCGGCCAGTTCCAGGTGAAGATCGAGGACCCGGCTTCGGTCGAGGCCTTGTTCCAGCAAGTTGGCAAGGTGGACGGCGTGGTGGTCGCTGCGGGTGATGTGCATTTCGGTCCGCTGGGGGAAATGACTGCGGAGCAGTTCAAGTCCGGCCTGGATTCCAAGTTGATGGGCCAGGTGAACGTGGCGCTGGCGGCGCAAAAGCATTTGAACGATGGCGGCTCGATCACGCTGACCAGCGGCAGCTTGTCGGAGAATCCAATCCGTTTTGGCGCCAACGCCAGCACTGTCAATGCTGCGGTGGAGGGTTTCGTACTCGGCGCGGCCATCGAGCTGCCGCGCGGTCTGCGTATCAATGCCATCAGCCCGACCCTGGTTGACGAATCGGTGGATGTCTACGGCCCATACTTCTACGGCATGGAAACCGTGCCCGTTAAACGCGCCGCGCTGGCCTACAGCCGCAGTGTGGAAGGTGCGGAAAACGGCAAGACCTACCGCGTGTGGTAATGCGGACGGTCCTGGTAATCGGCGGCACCGGTACCATCGGCGCCGCCGTGGCGAAAGAGCTGGGCGCGCGGCATCGCGTGCTGACGGCGGGGCGCAGCAGCGGCGACTTCCGCGTGGCGATTGAAGACATTGCCTCGCTGCGTGCGCTGTTCGACGAGACGGGCAGGGTGGACGATGTGGTGGTGGCATGCGGCGCGCTCCACGTCGGCCCGCTCAAGGAAATGACTGAGGAGCAGTTCCGCATCGGCCTTGATTCGAAGCTGATGGGGCAGGTGAACGTGGCGCTGGTGGCGCAGCACGTCCTGAGCGATGGTGGTTCGATCACGCTGACCAGCGGCGTGGATGCGCACAACCCGTTGCGCGGCTGCGCCAACACGGTCACCGTCAACAACGGCATCGAGGGCTTCGCACGCGGTGCTGCCATCGAACTGCCGCGCGGCCTGCGCATCAACGTCGTCAATCCTTCGCTGCTGGAGGAGTCGGCGGCCAGGTTCGAGGCGCTGTTCCATGGCTTCGAGCCGGTGTCGTCGGCGCGTGTGGCGCGTGCCTACAGCCGTTGCGTGGAAGGTGCGGAAAGCGGAAAAACTTACCGCGTCTGGTAAGCGCAGGCATACAATGTGGCCTTCCTTTTAACTGTAGAGAAAAGGCCACATGAAGAACTTCCTGACCCCGCTGGTGCTTGCCATCGCAAGCGCCACCGCCTGCGCCGCTCCGGCCGATGTCGCCGAGCTGCAAAAAATGACCAAGCGTTACGCGCCGGTGCAGCTGAAAGCCGATACGTCCAAGTTGTCGGCCGGCGACCGCCTCGCCATCAAGAAGCTGATCGAAGCGGCGAAGATCGTCGACACCTTGCAGCTGCGCCAGCGCTGGTCCGGCAATGAGGCGCTGCATGCCGCGCTGCTGAAGGACCAGTCGCCACTGGGCAAGGCGCGCGCTGAATACTTCTGGCTCAATAAGGGCCCTTGGTCGATCCTCGACGAGCACAAGTCCTTCCTGCCGGCTGAAGTGGCGGGCATCAAGGTGCCGGACCACAAGCCGGCGGCGTCGAACTTCTATCCGGAAGGTGCGACCAAGGAGCAGCTGGAGGCGTGGATCAACAGCCTGCCAGCGGCGCAGAAGCAGGAAGCGCAGTGGTTCTTCACCACCATCCGCAAGGGCGACGATGGCAAGTTCAAGATCGTCAAATACTCGGATGAATACAAGCCGGAGCTGGAGAAGCTGTCCAAGCTGCTGAAGGAGGCCGCTGCCGCCACCAGCAACGCTTCGCTGAAGAAGTTCCTCGACCTGCGCGCGGACGCTTTCCTGTCCAACGATTACCTGCCGTCCGATTTCGCCTGGATGGACCTGGACTCGCCGGTCGATATCACCATCGGCCCGTACGAAACCTATAACGACGAACTGTTTGGCTACAAAGCCGCCTTTGAAGCTTACGTCAACATCCGCGACGAGAAGGAAACCCGCAAGCTGGATTTCTTCGCCAAGCATATGCAGGAGCTGGAAGACAACCTGCCGCTCGACGCGCAGTACCGCAACCCGAAGGTGGGCGCGGTGGCGCCGATGGTGGTGGTGAACCAGGTATACGGCGCGGGCGACGGCAATATGGGCGTGCAAACCGCTGCCTACAACTTGCCGAACGATGAGCGCATCATCAGCCAGCGCGGCTCCAAGCGCGTGATGCTGAAGAACGTGCAGGAAGAAAAGTTCAAGGCCACGCTGACGCCGATCGCCAAGCTGGTGCTGCGCCCGGCCGACCAGAAGGACCTGGACTTCAACTCCTTCTTCACCCACATCCTGGCGCACGAGATCACGCACGGCCTCGGTCCGCACACGGTGAAGGGCGAGTCCACCCCGCGCCAGGAATTGAAGGAAGCCTATTCCACTATCGAAGAAGCCAAGGCCGACGTGACCGGCCTGTGGGCGCTGATGTATATGATGGAGAAGGGCCAGCTGAAAGACACCCTGGGCCAGGGCGAGGCGGCGGAGCGCAAGCTGCACACCACCTTCCTGGCATCGGCCTTCCGTACGCTGCACTTCGGCCTGACCGATTCGCACGCGCGCGGCATGGCGATCCAGGTCAACTACCTGCTGGATAAAGGCGGTTTCGTGTCGCACGGCGACGGCACCTTCTCGGTGGATTTCAAGAAGATCAAACAGGCGGTGATGGATCTGGACCGCGAGTTCCTCACCATTGAAGCGACCGGCGACTACGCGCGCGCCAAGGACATGATGGCGAAGTACGTCGTCATCCGCCCTGACGTGCAGAAGGCCTTGGACAAGATGAAGAAAGTACCGAACGACATCCGCCCTTCTTTCCCGACTGCCAACTCCTTGCTGGCAAAATAAAGTTGAAAACTAGCTCAGCCAATATTTTGTAACAGCCGCGAAACTCCGGTAACAGCTTGCCGTAAGGCATGTATAGTTGAAGCTCGTTACCGGAGTTCGTCATGAAGCTGAGCCTGCCTTTCCTGCTGTCCTTTGTAGCCGCCTCGGCAGGCGCCGCACAGCTGACCGAAACCGAAACCCGCTGGCTGCAGGCCGGCTCTCCCGTGCTGGCATACGCCAAGCAGGAACTCAAACTCCCGATCGATATTGTGGTCCAGCCGCAGGCCGGTCCGAATGACGTGCCGCTGGCCATGGGCTTTGCCGATGGCCGTTGCAAGCTGGTATTTTCCATGCGCGGCAATCCGCAGGCGGAAGAGGTGCTGGCCGGCGTACCGGCCGCGCAACAGAAAGTCCTGATCGAGGCGATGACCGCGCACGAGGTCGGCCACTGCTGGCGCCAGGCGCAGGGCAGCTGGCATGCCTTGCCGGCGGGCTTTGTCGATGCCCCGCAAGAGCAGCTGGCCAGTCCGGAGTTGCAGGAATTGTCGAAGCAGATGCGCGATACGCGCCGCGAGGAAGCTTTCTCCGACCTGGTGGCGCTGGCCTGGACCCAGCGTGCCAACGCGGCGCAATACGGCCAGGTGCACGCCTGGCTGATGCAAGTGCGCCAGCCGGTGGCGCACGGTTCGCACAACACGCGTGCCTGGCTGCAACTGGCCAGCAATGGCGCTGTGTTCGATAGCGAACATAACCCCTTCGAGCAGGCGCACCTGCTGTGGGGCAAGGGCTTGCGGAAAGACGATCAATAGCCCGACTGTGTTCGGTCGCGCACAGAAGTTAGTCCCGGCAGGGCGTTTAATCGCCAATGCCAACCATCCTAAAGGGGACTAACCATGAAGAAAATCCTGTGTATTTCGCTGGCTGCCCTGTTCAGTTCGTCGATGGCATTTGCTGCCGCCGATAATGACGCCTATAAGGCTGCGAAAGACAAAGCTGAATCGGACTACAAAGCGGCGAAAGATGCTTGCAAGAGCTTGAAGGGCAACGCCGAGGACGTCTGCAAGGAAGAAGCCAAGGTAGCGGAAGCGCGCGCTATTTTGGATGCGACCACAATGCACCAGAACACGGCTAAGGATGTTGATAAAGCGCGCCGCAAGCTGGCCGATGCCGAGTACGACCTGGCCAAAGAACGTTGCGACGATATGAGTGGTTCCGCCAAGTCGGCCTGCAAGAGCGACGCCAAGTCGGCGCATAAGACCGCGCTGGCGAATCGCGGCACCACCGCGACCGGCACCGTGGCTGCAGCAGCGCAGAATACGCGCGACGCCACCGCCAATGCTGCGCAGAATACGCGCGAAGCTGGCCGGGACCTGGCCGATACAGCGCGCGACAAGACTTCCGATACCCGCACCGCTATGTCGGACACCATGATCACCACCAAGGTGAAGGCTGAAATGGCGGCCGATCCGCTGGTCAAGGCGATGGACGTCCACGTGGAAACCCAGAAGGGCATCGTGATGCTGAGCGGCTTTGTGCCTTCGAAGGCGGAGGCTGACAAGGCTGTCGAACTGGCACGCAAGGTGGAGGGCGTGCAGGAAGTGAAATCTTCTATCCAGATCAAGAAATAAGCGGCGCTTTGGCGCCGATGGAGGGCCGGCCTTTGTGCCGGCTTTTCTTTTTCTTGCTTTTATGATGATCATCATTTATATTGGCTTACATGATAGCCGACACTTTCTCCCAGCGGTTGCAACGCCGCGGCATCCACTACGCGTGGGTCATCGTTGCCTTGACCTTCCTCACGGCGCTGACGTCGTCGGCGGCCCTCGGTTTGCCGGGGGCGCTGCTGCAGCCGCTCTCCAAAGAGTTCGGCTGGGGCGTCGACCAGATTTCGTCCGCGCTGGCGGTGCGCTTTGCTTTGTTCGGGCTGATGGGGCCTTTTGCGGCGATCCTGATGGAGCGCTTCGGCTTGCGCAATGTGATGGTGACGGCGCTGGGGCTGATCACCGCCGGCTCGCTGCTGGCGCTGGGGATGACGCAGTTCTGGCAGCTGGTGCTGCTGTGGGGTGTGATGCTGGGCGTTGGCTCGGGCATGACGGCGCTGGTGCTTAGCGCGGTGGTTTCCACGCGGTGGTTTGAAACCCGTAGAGGGCTGGTGGTGGGCGTGCTCACTGCGAGTTCGGCAACGGGGCAGTTGATCTTTCTGCCGGTTGGCGCCTGGCTGGTTGAGAACTTCGGTTGGCGCATGGCGGTGCTGCCGGTGCTGGTCGCTTGCGCGCTGGTCGCGGTGGCCGTGTTCGCGCTGATGCGCAACCGGCCGGCGGATGTGGGGCTCGCGCCGTTCGGGGCGTCCGACGCCGCGCAGGCCGCCACCGCTGCGGCGCAGCCGGCGACAAAGCTTGGCTTCGCGACGCCGTTCCGGGTGCTGCGCGAGGCATCCGGCAGCCCTGTGTTCTGGCTGTTGGCGGGCAGCTTCTTCATCTGCGGCCTGAGTACGAATGGCCTGATCCAGACCCACTTCATTTCCCTGTGCGGCGATGCGGGCCTCGGCCCGGTGCCGGCGGCGTCGGTGCTGGCGATGATGGGGGCCTTCGACCTGGTTGGCACTATCCTGTCCGGCTGGCTGTCGGACCGTTATGACAACCGCAAACTGCTGTTCTGGTACTACAGCCTGCGCGGCCTGTCGCTGCTGTGGCTTCCGTATTCCGAATTCACGCTGTATGGCCTGTCCGTCTTCGCGATGTTTTATGGCCTGGACTGGATCGCCACCGTGCCGCCGACCGTGCGCCTGGCCGCCACCACCTTCGGCAAGGAGAAAGCCGGCATGGTATTCGGCTGGGTGTTCGCGGCACACCAGCTGGGCGCCGCAGTCGCGGCCTTCGGCGCCGGCCAGGTGCGCACGCTGCTGCTGACGTATAACCCGGCCCTGTTCGCGGCAGGCGCCGCCTGCCTGGTGGCGGCGTTGATGGTGCTGGCGATCCGCCTGCGCCCGGCCGCCGCAGCGGCGCCGGCAGCCGCCAGCGCGGCCTGAGTGGTATGCTTGCCCTTCTACTAACTAAGGAGGAGGGCAGCAGTGACGAAGTCGATCGAAGAACGCCTGGCAACGCTTGAACAGGAAAACGCGAGCCTGCGCAAACGCATCACGCGCCAGAACGCGGCATGGCTATTCAGCGTGCTGGCCCTGGTGGGCGGCGTGGCGGTGGCCGGCGTGGCAGTGAAGGACGCGGTCTTCAACAGCATCAAGGCCAGGGAAGTGGTCGTGGTCGATGCCAAGGGCACGGTGCGCGCGCGTATCGGCGGCGACGTGCCGGATGCCGTCATGGCGGGCGGCCGCGTCTCCAAGCGCGGCGACAAGGCTGCCGGCATGATCATTTACGATTCGGAAGGCATTGAGCGCGGCGGCTACGTCACCACCGACACGGAAAGCAACGCCATGATCACGCTCGATTCCAAGTACCGCATGGCAGCCATCCTGGTGGCAGGCCCGGACGCGAGCCAGACCAGCGCGATGTCGCTGATCACCAAGGACAGCATGCTCGACTTACGCGCCGACGCAAACGGCTCGCGCATGACGATGACCGACAAGGACGGCGTGAAGTTCCAGCAGCCGGCGATTGCGGCGCTGTCGCCGGCAACGTGCGGCGGGTTCAGGGAAATCGAGAAGAAGGAACCGGGCAAGCGCTGGTGCCAGAAACGCTACACCGATGCCGCTTGCCAGGCCTGCCTGGAAGGCAGTAATTAAGCCATGGAGAGGATGGCCAGGCTGACGCCGATGCCGGCGAACCACACCAGCGTGCGCAGCGTGGCCAGGTTGCTGATGTAGATCGCGCTGTAGATCACGCGAATCAGGACAAACACCATCGCAAGAATGTCGATACGGTCCTGGTTCGCGTGCGCCTGCTGCGCGAGGATGACGGCTGCAATGAACAGCGGCAGTGCTTCAAAGCCGTTCTGGTGAGCGGCGATTGCGCGCTTGGCCCAGCCAGCCTGGCGGCCAGCCCATTCGCGCGGGCTGGCATTGTCGTAGTGGTCTTTGCCCTTGAACGAAGCCACTTTCGGCATCAGTGCTACCGCCATTGGCAGAATGCAGGCTGCTGCGATGCACCAGTTTGCAAGCGTCATCTAGATCATCTCCTTTTATTTGAGGTATTTGGCGAGCCAGCCATGCACCTCGTTGTAGAAGTAGCGGCTGTTCTCACCTTTCAGTACCCAGTGGTTTTCGTCCGGGAATACTACCAGTTTGCTTGGCGTATTCAAACGCTGCTGGGCCGCGAAGTTCATCAATGCGTTGTTGACCGGCACACGGTAATCCAGCTCGCCCACGGTAATCAGGATCGGCGTCTTGAAGCCGGTGCCTTTGGCGTGGTTCCCGCCTTGCATGATCGGGCTTTGCTCGCGCCATACCGGCAAGTCGCTCCACACCGGGCCGCCGCCGTTCACTTCACGGCCGTAGATGCTGTCGCTGGTACCCCACTGCATGACCAGGTCCATCTCGCCGGCGTGCGACACGATGGCCTTGTAGCGGGTGGTGGTGGCCTGCAGCCAGTTGGCCAGGTGGCCGCCGTAGCTGGCGCCGCCTGCTGCCAGTTTGCTGCCGTCGATGAATGGGTACTTTTTGATCGCTTCATCCACCGCCCAGTTGATTTCATCGCCTGGGCCTTTCAGCGGGTCGTGCTGGATCGAGCGGGCGAATTCTTCGCCGTAGCCGGTGGAGCCTTTGTAGTCGGTCAGCAGCACCACGTAGCCAGGCTTGGCGAGAAGGTGGTAGTTCCAGCGCAGTACGAACTGGTCGCGCCACATATTGGCTGCGCCGCCGTGGATCACCGCGAACAGCGGATACTTCTTGTTCGGGTCGAAGCCGGCCGGCTTGACGATCATATTGTGGATCTGGCGGCCGTCCGGGGTCTTGTACCAGAAGTGCTCAGGCGCCTGCCAGTCGATGGCGGCGGCCTTGTCGACGTTGAAGCTGGTCAGCCGCTTCGGTGTGCCGTTGAAGGAATAGATCTCCGGCGGATTGATGGCCGATTCCCACACGCCTACCAGCGCCTTGCCGCCGGAGTTCAGCGAATTGATGGAGCCGTTCGGCAGCGAAGGCTCTTCGCGCTTGTCGCCGCCGGCGTAGTTCATCGAGTAGATCTTCTCCAGGCCTGCGTGCTCGAAGGAATAGAACACGCGCTTGCCGTCGGCTGGGGTGGCGATGCGCGAGATCGAGCGGTCCAGGTCCTGGGTCAGGATCTTGGGTTGTGCGCTGGTGAACGGCCAGGCAAAGCTGGCGACGCGGGTCACGTCGTACACCTTGTTCGGCGCTTCCTCTTCGGTCAGTGCGAACAGGGTCTTGCCGTCCGGCGCAAAGCGCAGGTCGTGGTAGCTGCGTACGTCCCGGGTCAGCTGGGCCGGTTCGCCGCCGCTGGCCGGCACGCTGTAGATCTGGGTGAAGGTCGATGCGCGCGCGGCTTCGTGGCGGTTGGTCGATACGGCGAATACCACGCCCTTGCCATCCGGCGTCCAGACGGCGTTCAGCGATTGGCCTTCGTCGCCCTGGCTGCCGCCAAAGCCAGGCAGCTCGGCCAGCTTGCTGCCGGCCAGGATGTCGCGCGGCTTGGCCTCAGGCTGCGCGTCCATCACGAACAGGCGCACCTTTTTGTCGTCCAGCCATTTGTCGAAGAAGCGCGGTGGGAAGGACTCGTAGGCGCGCGCGCTGTACTTGCGGTCCTTGCGTTCCTTGGCGGCTTTCTTTACGCCTTCCTCGTCGGTGTTGCCTGGGTAGATTTCGCTGACGAACAGGATCTGCTTGCCGTCCGGGCTCCACTTCGGCACGCGTGCGCCCAGCGTCAGGCTGGTCATGCGCTGCGCCTCGCCGCCGTTGGCCACGTCCAGGCGATAGATCTGCGGCGCGTCGTCGCCTTCACGCTTGGCCACGAACAGCAGGAAGCGGCTGTCCGGCGACCAGGCGTGGGCCGATTCGCCGCCCTTGCTGAAAGTCAGGCGGCGCGGGGCGCTGTCGTCGGCCAGGGACTTGATCCAGATATCGGACCATTGCTCCTTGCTGTCATAGGCAGGGTCGGTCACCGAGAATACGGCCCACTTGCCGTCCGGACTTGGCTGCGGCGCGCCGACGCGCTTCATCAGCCACACGTCTTCGTGGGTGATGGCGTGCTTGGCCGGTTCAACCGCGGCCGCCTGGGCCAGGCTGGCGCTGACGCTCAGGATCAGCAGGGAAGTGAGCTTGGGAAGGGTAGTTGCAATCATTGCACTGGCTTCGTGGAGTCAATGGAAACGACGATGGTGCGGAATTGCGCGGCCCCTGTCAACGCACTGTTACCTGCCTGTTACAAAGCGTTCAGGCACGCGGCAGGCGGCCCAGCCAGGGGCGCTGCACGGTGTATTTCGGCACCGCCGTGGCGGAGGCGCGTTCCACGCTCAGTAAGTGGCGCCGCAGCAGCAGGGCGATGGCGCGTTGGGCTGTAATTTTTGACAAGCCTGTTTCGAGCGCGATGGTGGCATAGCTGGCCTGCAGCGGGCGCTTGCCGGCGCTGCGCCACAGGTAAAGGTAGACGATGTAGGCGGCCGGCGATCGTTCGTGGCCGACTAGGTCGGGCATCAGGACGTCCACAAAATACGGGTCGAAGTCCATATTGTCATAAAGAGTATAGTCATAGAGAGTGTAGCAGGGCGCTACGGCGTGCCACAATCCGGGCATCACTTTTGACGGAGCTTTGCCATGATCACCCACATCAAATTTGTCAGTATTCCAACCCGCGACCAGGATGCGGCCCTGGCTTTTTATACCGAGAAGCTGGGCTTCCGCGTCATCACCGACCAGCCCTTCGACGACAAGCAGCGCTGGATCGAGATGCGTGTCGGTTCCTCCGATACGCGCTTTGTGCTGTTCACGCCGGATGGGCAGGAGGACCGCATCGGCGGCTTCTTCAACGGCTCGCTGGCCTGCGATGACGTGCAGGCGACCTACCGCCAGCTCAAGGGGCGCGGCGTGGAGTTTGTGTCCGAGCCGCAGAAGCAGCCCTGGGGCGAGTTTGCGATCATGAAGGATCCGGACGGGAACCAGTTTGTGTTGTCTTCTTCCTAAGCGTTGCGCAGGGGCGTGGTAGACTCGCGCCCCATGAATTCCGTCCTCGCACTCAAACTTTTCCTCGTTCCTTCCCTGATTTATGGCGTGACGCTGGCAGGCCGCCGCTGGGGGCCTGCGGTTGCGGGCTGGCTGTCGGCCTTCCCGGTCGTGGCCGGGCCGATCCTGCTGGCGATATCGCTGGAGCAGGGCGCCGCTTTCGCCGCCACCGCTGCCGAAGGCACGCTGATGGCGGTGCTGGCGATTATTGTCTTCAGCCTGACCTATGCCTGGGCTTCCGGCCGCTGGCATGTGGCCGGCGCCATGACGCTGGCGCTGGCGGCGTGGGGGCTCGCCGTGGCGGGCTTGCAGTCGGTACGCCCGTCGCTGCCGCTGGCGGCCTTGCTGGTGATTGCCGCGCTGGTGGTCGCGCCGC
>NZ_JASATG010000013.1:0-138303 GCF_038440195.1 Pseudoduganella sp. OTU4001
AGCGGCCTGTCGGCGCTGGGGGCCACGGTTTCCATCGGCGACGCCGCGCTTGAGCCAGATGAAGAGCCACAAGGTGTCGCCGCTGGCCAGCGGCACATCCGGCAGGAAGATGCCGGTCAGGGCCGGTCCGCCTTCGATTTCGCGCGCCACCCCCAGGGTCAGCACGGCCAGCAAGCCCAGCGCCAGGCGGTAGGCGCGCGGCGCCAGCTCGAACGGCTGCGCGCAGCGCGCCTGCTGCCACAGCAGCGCTGCGGCCAGCATCGCCAGCGGGCCGCCAAAGCTATTGCGGGTCAGGATGGCGACGCACAGGGCCAGCAGCAGCAGGCGGAACACGCGCCCGCGCGGCCAGTACGCGCGCCACAGCCAGACCAGCGCCGGCGCCGTGGCCAGCTGCAGCAGCCACCAGGCGCGCCACGGCTGCGCCTGCATCAGCAGCTGGTTGTGCAGCAGGCCGGTGCCGGCCCAGGTGGCCAGCAATCCGAGCGCGGCGGCCAGCGCCGCGCCACGGAACAGGCGCGCCGCCGTGCCGCTGGCCAGCACGGCGGCCACGCCCACCAGGCTGAACGCCTGCGCCGCGCGGCCGCCCCATTCTGCCAGGCGCCAGCCGTCCCAGGTCACCACCGGCGTCATCGCCACCACTTGCGCGAACCAGGCATCGTCCATGGCCAGCAGCAGGCGGCTGAACGGCGCGATGCCGCGCCAGGCCAGCGCCAGCACGGCCGCGCTGCCCGCCAGCAGCAGCGCCAGCAGCATGGCGCGGCGCCGGCCCTCGGCCAGGCATAGCAAGCAGAACAGCGCCACCCCGGCCGCCATCAGCGGATGCATGGCGGCCGCCAGCAGCAGCGCCAGCGCCGCCGGCAGCCAGCGTCCGCGCAGCGCGTAGCGCATGGCCAGCATGCCCAGCGCTTCGGCAAACAGGCGCGGCGTCAGGAACGGCTCGCCGATCTGGAACATGGCCGGCAGCGGCCCGTAGTCGGCCGGCAGCGCCATCACCAGCGCCAGGCCCAGCCACAGCGGCAGCCCGCGCAGGAACGCCGCCAGCAGGAAGGCGGCGCCGCCAACCCACAGCAGGCTGCCCATGCCCTGCAGCAGCACGGCGGCGCGCTCCAGGCCCATGGCCTGGATGGCGGCGGCATACAGCGGACTGAAGAGCGTGAACGCGTCCTGCGAACCGTACAGGAAGAACAGGTCGCCGGCGAACTGGGCCGGCGCCAGGCGGCGCAAGGCTTGCACCGCATACAGGCGGGCGTCGTGCCACAGTCCTTCCCACGGGTGGGTCAGCAGCCAGAGCGCCAGCAGCACCAGGCTGGCCGCGGCCGCGCGCAGGCGCATGCTCAGGCCCCGCGGCGGGCGGCCGAGAACAGCAGGGCCTTGCGCGCACCGAAATTGAAGAACAGGATGGCGGTCGCCGCGATCAGCTTGGCCACCATATACGGCGCGCCGGCCGCTTCCACCAGCAGCGAGATGGCCAGGCCGTTGAGGATCAGGCCGGCGATCCCGATCAGGAAGAAGATGGCGAACTCGCGCTCCCATTGCCGCACGCGGCGGAAATCAAACACCCAGCGCACCGAGATCAGGTAATTGACCACCATGCCGAGCAGGTAGGACAGGCTGGCCGCCAGCAGGTAATGCAGGCCAAGGAAATGCGCGAGCAGGAACAGCGCCAGGTAGTCGACGCCGAACGCGGCGCCGCCGACGAAGACGTAGCGGATGAACTGCACCGCGCCGCTGGAACTTTGCTGGGTACCCAGGAGTGTCTTGAACATGGGGCTTTCCTCAATGCGACGCCAGGCTGGCCCGCTGCAGCGCGCAATCGTGCAGGTAGAAGGTAACGTCGCGTTCGCTGTCGGTCAGCTGCGCCACCACGCCGCTGCCGAACGGCTCGGCCAGCACGACAAAATCCAGCGCGCGGTCGGCGCACAGCGCCGCCAGCCCGGCCGCGCCCGCTTGCGGCAGGCGCGCCAGCTGCAGGCGCCGGCGCGTATCGTCGTGCTCGCGCACGCCGTCGGCCATGCCCAGCTGGCGCAGCAGGGCCAGGCGGCGTGCGCCTTCCAGCGCCGTGCCGCGGTTGAAGACGGCGCCCGAGACCTGGGCCGACGAGGCGTAGTTGGAACGCCCCAGGACAAACCAGCTGGCGCGCACGTCGTTGCCCCAATAGACCACGGCCGATTCCGGCACCAGCGGCCCGAAGTGCTGCTGCACCGCCTGCTGCATGGCCGGCGACAAATGGCGGGAGGCGGCGGCGCGCTGCGTGAACCACAGCAGGCTGGCCAGCAGCATGGCCAGCACCAGGCCGGCCGCCAGCACGCGCGCCGCGCGCTGCGGGCGGGCGCTCCAGCGCCACAGGCACCACAGCACCCCGGCGCCCAGCGCGGCGCCCCAGCCGGCGCGCAGCGCCAGCCAGATATGCAGGCCCAGTTCGGAGCCATAGGGGCCGGCATAGCTGCGCACCGCCTCGTCCAGCCACTGCAGCAGCCAGATGCTGCCGATCGCAGCCAGGCCGCCCAGCGCCAGGCGGTAGGTGCGCAGCGGCAGGTCCAGCGGGCGTGGGCGGCGCACTTGCCAGTACAGGCCCCAGGCCGCCAGCGGCGCCAGGAAGCCGCCAAACGTATCGCGGTTCAGCTGCGCGACCATCAGCGCCACCAGCAGCAGGCGGAACACCCGGCCGCGCTGCCAGAAGGCCGCCAGCAGCCAGGCCAGCGCCACGGCGGCGGCCAGATGCATCAGCCACAGCACGCGCCAGGGCTGGACCTGGATCAGCAGCACATTGTGCAGCAGGCCGCTGCCGATCCAGCTGGCCAGCACGCCCAGCACCGCGGCCAGCGCCACGCTGCCGAAGAAGCGCGTGCGGGCGCCGTCGGCCAGGCCGGCGGCGGCCAGCACCAGGGTCAGCGCCATCAGCGTGCGGCCCACCCATTCGCCGGCATGCCAGGCGTCCCAGCTCACCATCGGCGCCATCCACGCCAGCTTGTCCAGCCAGGCCGCGTCCATCGTCTGCAGCAGGCCGTGGAACGGCGCGATGCCGCGCAGCGCCGCCAGCAGCAGCAGCGCCGCGCCGGCCACGGCCAGGGCCGCCGCCAGGCGCCAGCGGCCCCAGGCCAGGTACAGCACGCCCACCAGCAAGGCGCCGTGCGCCATCAGCGGATGCAGCAGGCCGGCCAGCAGCAGCAGCGCGCCGCCCCAGGCCCAGCGGCCGCGCAGGGCCAGCGCCAGCGCCCCCATCGACAGCCCCTCGGCCAGCAGGCGCGGCGTCGGCAAGCCGTCGGCCAGCATGAACACTTGCGGCGTGGGGCCGTAGTCGGACGGCAGCATCACCAGCAGGAGCAGGCCGAGCCAGAAATGGTAGCCGCGCAGGCAGCAGCGCAACAGGGCGGCGGCGCCCGCCAGCCACAGCAGGTTGCCCAGCACCTGCACCAGGATGGCGGCGCGTTCCAGGCCCAGGGCCGCGATGGCCTTGGCATACAGCGGGCTGAACAGGGTGAACGAGCTCTGCGAGCCGAACAGGAAAAACAGGTCCTTCTTATACGCCTCCGGGTGCAGCAGCTGCAGCGCCTGCACGGCGTACAGCGCGGCGTCGCCGCGCAGGCCGATCCACGGCTTGGACAGCAGCCAGGCGCCGACCAGCAACAGCAGCAGCCAGGGCAGGCGGTGGTCCCAGGCGTGCGGCGCCGGCGGCGGCGCCGCTTGCGGCTGGCGGGCGAGCGTCTGCGTCATTTATTTCTTCTCTTCGTGGTACTCGTCATCGATGTTGACGTCCCACAGCTGGTCCTTGGAGGTGGCGCCGCTGGCGATCGCCTCCACCGCCAGCTTGGCGGTCAGCATCGAATGGTCCTGGTTGTTGTAGCGGTGCATGCCGTTGCGGCCCACCAGGAACAGGTTGCTGATGGTGTCGGTGTAGCGGCGCACCACGTCGAACTGCGCGTAGCTGCCGAAGTAGGCCGGGTAGGCTTTCGGCACGCGCACCACCGTGCCGTCCAGCACATTGGTGTTGTTCAGCATGCCGATCTTGTGCAGCTCGGCGGCGCCGAACGCGATCATGGCCGCATCGTCCATGCGCCACAGGTCGTCGTCCTCGTTGCAGAAGTACTCCAGGCCCAGCCACATGGTGTCCTCGTCCTGCACCAGGTGCGGGCTCCAGTTGTTGAAGATCTGCAGGCGGCCGATGCGCACATCCTTTTCCTGGATGTAGATCCAGTTGTCGGGCAGGGCCTGGCCGCCGGTGCTCAGCACGTCGGCCTTGCGCACCAGCAGGCCCACGGTCAGGAAGTCGCGGTACATCAGGCCGTCGGCCACCTGGCGCACTTCCGGCGGCACCTGGTCCATGCCCTTGATCAGCTCACGCACCGGCATGGTCGAGATGGCATGGCTGCATTCCAGGCGGAACGGCTGGCCGCTGGCGTGGTCGGTGCCGCGCACCGCCACCACCTTGCCGTCGCGGGTCTCGACGCCCGTCACCGCCTGCTGGTAGCGGATTTCGCCGCCGCCCTCGGTCACCATGCGCGCCACTTCCTGCCACATCTGGCCGGGGCCGAATTTCGGATACAGGAACTGTTCGATCAGGCTGGTCTCGGTGCCCTTTTGCGCCACCCCGCCCTTGCTCTTGAAGACTTGCTTGAGCGCGTGCCACAGCGCCTTGCTGATGTTCAGGCCCTTGATGCGCTGGGCGCCCCAGTCGGCGCTGATCTGGTCGCACGGGATGCCCCACACCTTGTGGGTGTAATCCTTGAAGAAGGTTTCATACAACTCGCGGCCGAAGCGGTTGATCATGAAGTCTTCCAGGTTCTTCTCCGGGGTGCGCGGGAACAGCGTGATCCAGCCGTAGGTCAGCGCCACCTTGGTCAGGCGCCACAGCCCCAGCTTGCTGGCGGTGGCGGCATTCATCTTGATCGGGTAATCGAAGAAGCGGCGCAGGAAGAAAATGCGCGACAGGCGCGAACGCACCAGCATGCGGCGGTCGTCGTCGCTTTCCAGCGCATTGCCCGCCACCTGCACCGAGGTCTGCTTGTTCTGGTAGGTCAGCTTGAGCGAGGACTCGGCGGCGGCATCGATCGGCAGGATTTCCTGCCACCAGTTCATGACCCAGTCGGACTTGGAAAAGAAGCGGTGGCCGCCCAGGTCCATGCGGTTGCCGTTGTGGCACACCGTGCGCGAAATACCGCCGACCTCGCTGCTGGCTTCCAGCACGATGGGGCGGATGTTGGTGGTGCGGATCAGCTCAAGCGCTGCCGTCAACCCGGCCGGACCTGCGCCAATAATCACCGCCTGTTGCTGCCCCATGATCGATTCCTCACGTAACTTAAATAATAAAAGCCGCTGCCCGGTTAACAGGCAGCAGCCGCCCAGAATTTTACCGTGTGGAAATTAAAAAAGCGATAACTGTGCGGAAAATGTGGCGTGGAACCAGCATTGACAAATATACAAGCAAAAGCGGAGAATCACTATTTTTCCCAACGACAATGCGCCCCACCCTGCTTGCCCTGCTGCTCGGCGCCCTGCTGCACGGGCCCGCCCGCGCCAACGACGACGGCACCGACCGCTCGATCACCCTGCTGCGCGAAGCACAGCACATCGTGGTGCAAAAGGACGGCAGCTTTGTCGCCACCACCGAACACCTGACCCGCCTCAACGACCAGCGCGCGCTGCAGTCGTCAGGCCAGCGCAGCTACAGCTTCAACGCCACCCACGAGCTGCTCGACATCGTCGAAGCCTACACCGAGAAGCCGGACGGCCGCCGCATCGCGGTCACGCCGGAGCAGATCAAGCTGCAGCAGGAACCGGCCTACCGCGGCGCGCCCATGTTCCAGGACATGCAGGTCAAGGTGGTGATCTTTTCCGACACCGGCATCGGCGACAAGCTGTATGTCAAGACGCGCCGCACCCGCAAGACCGCGCTGTTCGAGGGCCACTTCGCCGACGTCAGCTCGCCCTACTTCATGCCGACCGAGGAATTCACGCTGACCTACGACCTGCCGCAGGACATGCCGCTGTATGTGGAGGCGGACGGCTTCGCGGCCCGGGCGCCGCACAGCGCCGGCGGGCGCACGGTGTACCGCTGGGACTACACGCCCTCGCCCAACGCCCGTCCCGAAGCCGGCTCCGTGGCCTACTGGGATTACGGCCGCCACCTGGTGGTGTCGACCATGAAGGATTACGCCACGCTGGCCAAGGCCTACGACAGCAAGGCCGCGCCGGCCGCCGTGGTGACGCCGGAAATCAGCGCCAAGGCGCAGGACATCACCGCCGGCATCGAGGACGAACGGGCGCGCGCCATCGCCATCAACGAGTGGGTGCGCAAGAATATCCGCTACGTCGCGGTCTACATCGGCAACGGCGGCGTGGTGCCGCACAGCGCCGACAGCGTGCTGGCCAACCGCTACGGCGACTGCAAGGACCACACCGCCCTGATGGAAGCCCTGCTGCGCGCGGTGGGCATCGAGTCGACCCCGGTGCTGATCCCGGCCAACCAGGCCTTCCGCCTGTCGCCGGTGGCCAGCCTGGGCGTCTTCAACCACGCCATCAACTACATCCCGAGCCTGGACCTGTACCTCGACTCCACCGCCGACAGCGTGGCCGGCGGCTTCCTGCCGGACAATGAGCTGGGCAAGCAGGTGCTGCTGACGCGCAGCGGCGTCCTGGCGCGCACCCCGGCCAGCCAGCACAACGGCGTCCGCAACCGCTACCAGGTGACGATCGACGCCGACGGCGGCGCCAGCTTCACCTTCACCCGGCGCGACCTCGGCTCGTACGCCGAGCCGGTCCGCTACAACCACGCGCGCTGGCGCGAAGAAGACCGCAAGCGCATCATCGAGGAATTACTGAAGGGCGCCGGCATGCAAGGCAGCGGCAGCATCGAGCTGGGCCAGCTGGATGGCAGCGCGCCCGAATACAGCTACTCCTATTCCGGCAAGGCGGAAAACCTGACCTACCTGCCCGGCACGGTGGGCATTACCGCCGTGACCGGCCTGGAAACGGTGATCGGCGGCGGCCTGTGGGGCTTTGCGGCGGAAAACAAACGCACCCAGCCCTTCGTCTGCCACCGCGCCGATTTCGAAGAGCAGGCCGACTACCGCTTCCCGAGCGGTGCGACCCTGCTGGCGATGCCGGACGATGTGACCATCGACGGTCCCCTGCTGCACTACCGCGCGCGCTACGAGCGGCGCGATAGCGGCATCCGCATCACGCGCAGCCTGAAGCTGGAAAAGGCCGGCGGCCCAAGCTGCACGGTGGACGATTTCAACGGCGCGCAGGCCGACGTGCGGCGCATCGTGCGCGACCTGCGCGCGCAGTTCATCCTGCAGAAGAAGTCTTGAGCCTCAGGCCAGCAGCTTGCGGTACAGGGCGGCGTAGTTCTCGGCCATTTTCTCGGCCGTGAACAGCTCCCAGTAGCGCGCTTCGGCGCGGCGGCCCATGTCGGCCGCCAGCTGCGGGTTGTCCCACAGCGTGCGCATGGCTTGTTCAAAAGCGTCCGGATCGCTGGGCGGCACCACCAGGCCGGTTTCGTTGTCGATATTGATGTAGGTGGTGCCGGTGCCGATCTCGCTCGAGATCATCGGCTTGCCGTACATGGCCCCTTCCAGCAGCGAGATGCCGAAAGCTTCCGAACGCAGGTGCGAGGGGAACGCCATGGCGTAGCACAGCTTGAGCAGGGCCACCTTGTCTTCCTCGTCCACCGCGCCGACAAACTGCACATGGTGCAGGCCGAGGCGCTCGGCGTGGGCTTTCAGCTCCTGCTCGATCGGGCCGGCGCCGACGATCACCACCGGGTAGTCGGTCTTGGCCACGGCGTCGAGCAGGATGTGCAGGCCCTTGTAGTAGCGCAGCACGCCGACGAACAGGAAGAAGCGCTCGCCGTTGGTGCGCGCGCGCCATTTCTCCATCACTTCCGCGCGCGGCTCGATATAGGTCGAGCGGTCCAGGCCGAAGGGGATGGTGCTGACCTTGTCGCGGTAGCGGCCCAGCACTTCGGACGAGGCGAAATAGTTGGGCGAGGTGGCCACGATGGCGTCGACGTCGCGCAGGAAGCGGCGCTTGAGCGGGGTGTACACGCGCAGCAGGGCCTTTTGGCGCACGATGTCGGAGTGGTAGGTCACCACGCTCGGCTTGTCCACGCGCGCCATGAAATGCGCCAGGTCCATGAACGGCCACGGGAAGTGGTAGTGGATCACGTCCGCCTCGCGCGCCAGGCGCGCCAGCTTGCGGATGGCGGAGAACGAGAAGGCGTTGGAGGCGATCTCGAAGTCCAGCGGCACGCGGTGCACGGTGTGGCCCTCGATCTCGATGGTGGCTGCGCCACCGCTGCGGGTCAGGGTCAGCACTTCATTGGTTACGCCCAGGCGCCCGGTGCCCACGCACATCTGGCGGATCACCTGTTCGATGCCGCCCCAGGAATCCGGGTAGTAAGTCTTGTAAAAATGGAGCACGCGCATGGTGGATCTACTGCTTCAAAATGGTTTTATACACGGCGGCGGTCTTGCGCGCCGTTTCGCGCCAGGTCAGCTGCACGGCGCGCCGTTCGCCGGCGGCGATGCAGCGCGCACGCAGGGCGTCGTCGCGCACGATGTCGAGCATGGCGGCGCCGATGTCCTGCACCGACAGCGGGTCGACTTCCAGCGCCGCGCCGCCGCACACTTCCGGCAGCGAGGTGGCGTTGCCGGCGATGACCGGCACGCGCGAGGCAAAAGCTTCCACGATGGGGATGCCGAAGCCTTCGTACAGCGAAGGGAAGACCAGGGCGCCGGCGCCGGCGTACAGCTGGCGCAGTTCCTCCTCGTCGGTCAGGCGGTCCAGCCAGCGCACGTTCTCGCCGCGTTCGGCGGCGGCGCGCAACTGGCGCTGCAAGTCTTCGCTGCGCCAGCCCGGCGCGCCGACCACCGCCAGCTGGCGCGCGGCGCGGATCACGGCGGGCAGGCCGAGGTAGGCCTGCAGGATGCGCTCGACGTTCTTGCGCGGCTGCAGCGTGCCGACAAACAGATAATAGCCCTGGCGCAGGCCGTGGCGCGCCAGCGTGGCGGCCATGGCGTCCGGCGCGGGCGGCTGCAGCCATTCCTCGTCGACCCCGTTGTGCACCACGCTGATGCGGCGCTCGTCGACGCCGAAGCACTGCACCAGCTCCGCCACCGCGAATTGCGAGACGGCGATCACATGGTCGGCCTTGCGCGCCGCCTTGACCTGCAGCCAGTTCTTCAACTGGCGCTGTTTCGGGTTGCACCACTGCGGATAGGCGATCGGCAGCGCGTCGTGCAGCGTGGCGACCACCGGCTTGTCCATGCGGATGATGCGGTAGTCGGTGGCGTGGAAGATATCCACATCCATGCCCTGCCGCACGAAACCCGGCGTGGCCAGGTCGCGCAGCGTGGACAGGGGGAAGGGCAGCGGCATGCGCCGGCCGACGCTCAGCGCGCTGGCCGCGCCGAAGGAGTAAGGCTGCACCGCCACGCCCGCGCTGGGCAGGGCGCCCAGCAGGGCTTTGCTGTAGACGCCGATTCCATCCAGGCGGCCGCCGGTCAGTCCGGGTTCAGTCGTCGTGGTGGACAGGCCAACGCGCAGCGCGCTCACGCCTCGTACATCCACCGCAAGGTCTGCTCCAGGGGGAGCGGGTCGATGGCGCCCACCACGCCGGCCAGGCGGCGGTTGTCGCCGGTCAGGCGCACCACTTCATTGGCGCGCACGAAGGCCGGGTTGACGTGGACATTGATCTGGTAGCCGGCGATTTCCTCCATCATGCGCAGCGCCTCGCCCAGCGAGTAAGCCTTGCCGGAGCTGACGTTGAACACGCCGCCGGCCGGCGCCGCCGCCAGCAGCTGGCGGTAGGCCGCAGCCACCACGCGCACGTCGGAAAAATCGCGCCACACGTGCAGGTTGCCCAGCTCGATGTCCTTGGCCCGGCGGCGGAAGTGCGACACGATCTTCGGCAGCAGGAAGTTCTCGGCCTGGCCGACGCCGGTGTAGTTGAACGGGCGCACCATGATGATGGGCAGCTTGTCCATCCACAGCCGCGCCGCGTATTCCATGGCCAGCTTGGAGACGGCGTAGTCGTTGGCCGGCGCCGGCGGCACGTCTTCGTGCAGCACTTCGAGCTCGGAATTGCCGTAGATATTCGCGCTGGAGGCCAGCAGCACGGCGGACGGTTTCTTCTCCAGCGCGGCCAGGGCTTCCAGCAGGTGGCGCGTGGCCACCACGTTCACTTTGTAGATTTGCTCGACATCGCTGTGCTGCACGAAGGCGATGGCCGCCAGGTGCACCACCACGTCCGGCTGCACCTCGCGCACGGCGGCGGCGACGGCCATCCGGTCGGTCAGGTCGACTTCGATGGTGCGCGCGCCCGCCATGGCATGCGCGTGGCCCGGCGCTGCGGTGCCGACCACCTCGTAGCCGGCCGCCGACAGCTCGGCCAGCACGTAATGGCCGGTGAAGCCGTGCAGGCCCGTCACCAGCGCGCGCTTGCCCGCGCCTTCGCGGACCGGCGACAGCAATGCCAGGCTATGCGCCATCAGAGCGAAACGCCGGCGGTGTTGCGGCGCATATCGGCTTCGACCATCATCTGGCACAGTTCTTCCAGCGAGGTCTTAGGCTCCCAGCCCAGGTCCTTCAGGGCCTTGGCCGGGTTGCCGATCAGCAGGTCCACTTCGGCCGGACGGTAGAACTTCGGCGATACGCGCACCAGCACCTTGCCGGAAGCGGCGTCGTGGCCGGTCTCGTTCTCGGCGCTGCCCTGCCATTCGATGGCGATGCCGGCGGCCTTGAAGGCCATGGTGACGAAATCGCGCACGGTTTCGGTACGGTTGGTGGCCAGCACATAGGTGTCCGGCTTATCGGCCTGCAGCATGCGCCACATGCCTTCCACGTATTCCTTGGCGAAGCCCCAGTCGCGCTTGGCGTCCATATTGCCCAGTTCCAGCACGTCCAGCTTGCCCAGCTTGATCTTGGCGACGGAGTCGGTGATCTTGCGGGTCACGAATTCGCGGCCGCGCAGCGGGGACTCGTGGTTGAACAGGATGCCGGAGGAGGCAAACATGCCGTAGGACTCGCGGTAGTTGACGGTCATCCAGTGCGCGTACAGCTTGGCCACGCCGTACGGGCTGCGCGGGTAGAACGGGGTGTCTTCCTGCTGCGGGATGGCTTGCACCTTGCCGAACATTTCGGAAGTGGAGGCCTGGTAGAAGCGGATCTTGGGATTGACGATGCGGATCGCTTCCAGCAGGTTGGTCACGCCGATGCCGGTGATCTCGCCGGTGGTGACCGGCTGCTCGAAGGACACGCCGACGAACGATTGCGCCGCCAGGTTGTAGACCTCGTCGAAGTTGCCCTGCTGGAGCAGGCGCAGGATGCAGCCCAGGTCGGTCAGGTCGAACTCGACCAGCTTCAGGTTCGGGTGGTTCTGGATGCCCAGTTCTTCGATGCGCCAGAAATTGACGGAGCTGGTACGGCGGAAGGTGCCGGTGACTTGGTAACCCTTTTCCAGCAGCAGCTGTGCAAGATAGGCGCCGTCCTGGCCGGTGATGCCCGTGATCAGGGCGCGTTTCGTGGTTTGCATTGTCTTATCCAAACAGCATCATTTTTCAAACGAAGTATTGTAACAGAGGGGCCCCTGCCGCCCGCTTCGGGCAGCAGGGGCATTACATGTGTTACATCTTGTTACGTGGAAACTTTTTAGACGTAGCCGTAGCCGCGCGCCATGGCGGCGGCGGCCAGCGGCAGCAGGGCGAAGACGTGGATTTCGATCATCAGCGCCTTGCGGATGGCGCGCACTTCCACCTCTTCCGGGGCGAAGCCGGCGTCGGCCGCCTGCGCCTTGCGCCAGCGCAGGAAGGCGCGGGTCGGCTTGACCGACAGCAGGCCGATGGCGCCGTACAGCACCACCTTGGTCCAGAACACATGGTTATGGAAGTAGTATTCCGAGCCCTTGGCGCCGAAGAACACGCGCAGGAAGCCGATCGCCAGCAGCGACATGGCCATGATGCCCAGCGCGATATCGTATTTGGCGGCCAGTTGCACGGCCGGCGGCTGCATGCCCGGCCGCACCAGCACCAGCTGGGCGGTGATGGCGGCGGCCATGCCGAAGGCCAGCAGGTGATGCAGGTACGCGAGCAGCAGGTCGACCATGGCCGGCCTCCCCTTACGCGCGTTCCGACACGGCATCCACCACGCACAGCGCCGTCATGTTGACGATGCGGCGCACGGTGGCGGACGGGGTCAGGATGTGCACCGGTGCGGCGCAGCCCAGCAGGATCGGGCCGATCGCGATGCCGTTGCCGGCCGCGGTCTTGACCAGGTTGTAGGCGATGTTGGCGGCGTCGATGTTCGGCATCACCAGCAGGTTGGCGTCCTGCTTCAGGGTGGTGCCCGGCATCAGCTTGTTGCGGAACTTGGAGTCCAGCGCGGTGTCGCCGTGCATTTCGCCGTCCACTTCCAGGTCGGGCGCGCGCTGGCGCACCAGCTCCAGCGCGGCGCGCATCTTCTGCGCCGATTCGCTGTTGGAGGAACCGAAGTTCGAATGCGACAGCAGGGCCGCACGCGGCACCAGGCCGAAACGCTTCATCTCTTCCGCCGCCATGATGGTGATGGCTGCGACTTCGTTGGCGTTCGGGTTTTCGTTGACGTGGGTGTCGACCATGGCCAGCTGGCGCTCAGGCAGCACCAGGATATTCATGGCGGCGTAGACGCAGGCGCCCGGGCGCCGGCCCAGCACCTGGTCGATGTACTTCAGGTGCAGGTCGGTGGTGCCGAAGGTGCCGCAGATCATGCCGTCGGCATCGCCCTTCTTGATCATCATGGCGCCGATCAGCGAATGGCGGCGGCGCATTTCCAGCTTGGCGTATTCCTGCGTCACGCCCTTGCGTGCGGTCAGCTCGTAGTAGGCGTGCCAGTACTCGCGGTAACGCTCGTCGAAGTCCGGGTTGATCACGTCGTAGTCGACGCCCTGCTTCAGGCGCAGGCCGAATTTCTGCACGCGCGCATCCAGCACGGCCGGACGGCCGACCAGGATCGGGCGCGCCAGCTTCTCGTCGACCACCACCTGCACCGCGCGCAGTACGCGCTCTTCTTCGCCTTCGGCGTAGACGATGCGCTTCATTTCCGGCGGAGTCTTCTTGGCCACCGAGAACACCGGCTTCATGAAGGTGCCGGAACGGTAGACGAATTGCTGCAGGCTGTCGGCGTAGGCTTCCAGGTCCTTGATCGGACGGGTGGCCACGCCGGAGTCTTCCGCCGCTTTGGCCACGGCCGGCGCGATCTTGGTCAAGAGGCGCGGGTCGAACGGCATCGGGATCAGGTATTCCGGGCCGAAGGCCAGGTTGGCGATGCCGTAGGTGGTGGCGACGATGTCCGACTGTTCGGCGTGCGCCAGGTCGGCAATCGCGTGCACCACGGCGATTTCCATTTCACGCGTGATGGTGGAGGCGCCGCTGTCGAGCGCGCCGCGGAAGATGTACGGGAAGCACAGCACGTTGTTGACCTGGTTCGGGTAGTCCGAACGGCCGGTGCAGATGATGGCGTCGCCGCGCACGGCTTTCACGTCTTCCGGCAGGATCTCCGGGTTCGGGTTGGCCAGCGCCAGGATCAGCGGGTTGGGCGCCATGCGCTTGACCATGTCCTGCTTCAGCACGCCGCCGGCCGACAGGCCGAGGAAGATGTCGGCGCCGTCGATGCATTCGTTCAGGGTGCGGTGCGGGGTGTCGCGCGCGAAGCGCTCCTTGTCCGGGTCCATCAGCTCGGTGCGGCCCTTGTAGACCACGCCGGCCAGGTCGGTGACCAGGATGTTTTCGATCGGGAAGCCGAGGTCGACGATCAGGTCCAGGCAGGCCAGCGCCGCCGCGCCCGCGCCGGACACCACCAGCTTGACGTTCTTGATGTCCTTGCCGATGTATTTCAGGCCGTTCAGGATGGCCGCGCCGACGATGATCGCGGTGCCGTGCTGGTCGTCGTGGAAGACCGGGATCTTCATCTTCTCGCGCAGCTTGCGCTCGATGTAGAAGCACTCAGGGGCCTTGATGTCTTCCAGGTTGATGCCGCCGAAAGTCGGTTCCAGGGAAGCGATGATGTCGACCAGCTTGTCCGGGTCGTTCTCGTTGATTTCGATGTCGAACACGTCGACGCCGGCGAATTTCTTGAACAGCACGCCCTTGCCTTCCATCACCGGCTTGGACGCCAGCGCGCCGATATTGCCGAGGCCGAGGACGGCGGTGCCGTTGGAGATCACGGCGACCAGGTTGCCGCGTGCAGTGTACTTATAAGAGTTGGCGGGATCGACGACGATCTCTTCGCATGGTGCAGCCACGCCCGGCGAGTAGGCCAGGGCCAGGTCGCGCTGGTTGGTCAGTTGCTTGGTGGGGGTGACGCTGATTTTGCCGGGTTTAGGGCACTCATGGTACTCAAGTGCTGCGGCGCGGAGTTGTTGGCGAAGTTCTTCTTTCTTGTCGGATCCGGAATCCATGCTGTACTGCCCCTTCTCTTGTGCTGTCCGTAAGCCTTCGATTCTAGCAGACGAAAAGCATACGCAAACCTAGGTATTTTCACGAATGCCGAATTTTCGTCGGTGTGCCGGGCTTCCGGGGGAGCATCAATTGCCCTACAGAAACGCAATTTTCCACCGCCACACTCTGTCACCGGGACGACAATGCTGACTTGCGGCACGAAACCATAAAATCTTGTTGCGCCAAACCTCAAATAGTTGGAATATTCGTCGATAACAACTTTACATATAGCATTTCTGTTCCTAGACTGAGTTTATTGGTACTTTACGGAAGGAAAATACCATGCGCCACGCACTCTGGCACTCCTGGTCCCGCATGTCCGGCGTCCTGTTCCCCGCGAGCGTCGCCGCACTGTTCTTCACCCCGCAAGACTCCAGCTACGTTGTCATGCTTGCCATGGCGGCGCTGGCTTCCGGCGGCACCTGGGTCTACCTGCGCAATCACGAATAAGGTCGATCCCGGCCGGCCCCGCTAGAATGGCGGGATGCTTTCCGAATTCGACCTGATCAAACAATACTTCGTGCGCCCCGTTCCGGGCCGCGCGACCCTTGGCATCGGCGACGACTGCGCCTTGCTGACCCCGTCTCCGGGGATGCAGACTGCCATTTCTTCCGACATGCTGGTCGAGGGCCGGCACTTCTTTGCTGGCGAAGATGCCCAGCGCCTCGGGCACAAGAGCCTCGCCGTCAACCTGTCCGACCTGGCCGCCATGGGCGCGCGCCCGGTGGCTTTTACGCTGGCACTGGCTTTGCCGGCCGCCGACCGCGCCTGGCTCGAAGGCTTTTCGCGCGGGCTGTTCGCGCTGGCCGATGCGCATGGCTGCGAGCTGATCGGAGGCGACACCACCAAGGGCCCGCTGAATATCTGCATCACCGTGTTTGGCGAAGTCGCTCCCGGCCGCGCCCTGCGCCGCAGCGCTGCCCGCGCGGGCGATGAGGTATGGGTGTCCGGCACGCTGGGCGATGCGCGCCTGGCGCTGGCTGGCTACCTTCACGAACCTGCGCTGCGCACGCCGCTGGGCGCCGCCGAACTGGCTGCCGCCGGCACCCGCATGCATATGCCGACGCCGCGCGTGGCGCTGGGCGTGCTGCTGGCCGAGCGCGGCCTGGCCCACGCCGCCATCGACATTTCCGACGGCCTGGTGGGCGATCTGGGCCACATTCTGGCGCGTTCGGGCGTCGGTGCCACGCTGGATGTGGACGCGCTGCCGGCCGGCCCGGTGCTGGCCACCCAGCCGCTCGCGCTGCGCCGCGCCTTCACCGCTGCCGGTGGCGACGATTATGAAATCTGCTTCACCGCGCCGGCCGCCGCCCACGCTGCGATCCGCGCAGCGGCGGCTGAAAGCGGCACGCCAGTCACCCGCATCGGCCGGATCGATGCCGAGGCGGGCCTGCGCTGGACCGATGCCCAGGGCGCCCCGCTTGCGCTCGACCTGGCGAGCTTCGACCACTTCAGCCAGTAAGGCCGCGCCGGTACTCGCCGGGCGGCTTGCCGACCAGCGCGGTGAATTCGCGGATGAAATGGGCCTGGTCGAAGTAGCCCAGGCCCAGCGCCAGTTGCGCCAGCTCCGGCGCAGCGCCGGCTTGCAGCTGCGCCACCGCTTCGTGCATGCGGTAGCGCTTGATGACCCATTTCGGACCCACGCCCACATATTGCTGGAATAGCCGCTGCAAGGCGCGCTTATTCATGCCCGATTGCGCCGCCAGCGCCTCCACTGTCAGCAGCGCCGGATCGCCCGCAATCGCCGCCACTAGCGCCGCCGCCCGTTCCGCCTCCGCATCCGGCTGCGGCAGCCGCGCCAGCAGGAAGGCCTCCGCCACTGCCGCCAGCGCCCCCGGCCGCGTGGCCGGCGCGCCCCCGCACGCACGCAACTGGCGCACCAGATCCTCCCCCGCCGCGCCGAACAGCTCCGTCAGCGCCACCCGCTGGTCCGCGATCCCGGCGACAGCGCGCCCGAGGAAGGGCCGGAAGCCGCCCGGGCGGAACTTGACCCCAAATGCAAAACCCTGCCCCGCCAGCACCTTCGTATAGCGCGCCGTATGGACGCCATACACCCCATCCGTATCCTGCTCAACCACCAGATGCACATTCGGGTGCGGCAAGGTCTCCTGCAGCTGCGGCGCTTGCCCCTGCATATCCCATCCCACGAACCAGTAATGCTCCACCAGCCCAGCGAGCGCCGCGCACGGCGCAATCCGCTCATGATGGAAAGCGCCGGCAGCGAAGGCTGGCACCAGGATACCGCGCGGAGCGGCGTCAATTTGTCGCGTTTTTCCAATCATCAGGCCCGGAAATCTAACACAATGGACAACATGAAAACACTGATCCCATTATTATTTGCGCTGGCCGCAACCGCGGCGCACGCAGGAGACAAACCCATGAAAATCGAAGGCAGCTTCGACGTCAAACTGACGCCGCAGCCAGCGGTGGAAGGCCAGCCCTGGGGCCGGCACAGCATCGAGAAGACATTCCACGGCGCGCTGCAAGGCACCAGCCGCGGCGAAATGCTCGCCGTCCGCACGGCGGTAAAAGGCTCCGCCGGCTACGTCGCGCTGGAAAAAGTCAAAGCCACGCTGGAAGGCCGCAGCGGCAGCTTCTTCCTGCAACACTCAGGCCTGATGGATAAAGGCACGCCGACGCTGACCGTCACCGTGGTGCCCGACTCCGCCAGCGGCGAGCTCACCGGCCTGCAAGGCACGATGAGCATCGACATCACCGGCGGCCAGCACCGCTACACCTTCAGCTACAGCCTGCCCGCAGCGGCCAAATGATGTCATCAGGCGGTAACAAGGGCCATCTATGATGCGCCCTGTCCCACATTCATTACCAACTCCCAATGAATGCCTTATGCCGCCCCCCTCTGCGCGTGGGCGGCTTTTTTTTTAACCGGTCAGGGCGGTGTGGTCTTCGCCCGGTTCGCCGGCGCGGCGGCCGCTGCCGTGCATCAGCCAGTAGTGGTGGAAGGCCAGGCGGATGTTGTCGCGCAGCTGGGTGTCGTCCCAGGGCTTGGTGTAGAAGCGGTAGATCGCGCCGCGGTTGATCGAGTCCAGCACCGCCTCCAGCCCCGTATAGCCGGACAGGATGATGCGGATGGTGTCCGGATACATCTCCTTCACCTTGGACAGGAACTCGGTGCCGGATAGGATAGGCATGCGCTGGTCGCACACGATCACCTGCACCGGATACAGCGCCAGCAGGTCGAAGCCTTCAGCCGGCGACACCGCCGTCAATATCCGGTAGCCGTCGCGCCGGAACAGCCGGTGCAGCGACGACAGCACATTGACGTCGTCATCCACCAGCAGCAAGGTTTGCGGCGGTTCGGCGGCGACGTTCGGGTCGGGCGGCAGCGCCTTGCCCGATTCGGCCAGCGCGCCCATTTCGGCCGCAGCCAGCGGACGCGAGAAGAAGTAGCCCTGGATTTCATCGCAGCGGTTGCGCCGCAGGTATTCCAGCTGCGGCCGCGTCTCGACGCCCTCGGCAATCACGCGCAGCTTGAGGCTGTGCGCCATGCTGATGATGGCCAGCGCAATCGCCGCGTCGTTGGGATTGGTGGTGATGTCGCGCACGAAGGCGATGTCGATCTTCAGCTTGTCGATCGGGAAGCGCTGCAAATAAGCCAGCGAAGAATAGCCGGTGCCGAAATCGTCGATCGCCACCTTGATGCCAAGCTCCTTCAATGCCGTCAGCACCTGGATGGTGCGCTCGGCATTCGACATCAGGGCCGTTTCCGTCAGCTCCAGCTCCAGTAATTCCGGCGGCACCTTGTGCCGTTCCAGCGCCTGCTTGACCTCATTTTCCAGGTCGCCCTCGACGAACTGGCGGCTGGAGACGTTGACCGCCACGTGCACCCCGCCCACCGAGGTGCGCAGCCACGCCGCGATCTGGCGGCAAGCGGTCTCGATGATCCAGCTGCCGACCCGCACAATCAGGCCGGTATCTTCCAGCACGCCGACAAATTCGGCCGGATACACCAGCCCGTAGCCCGGCCGGTTCCAGCGCAGCAGCGCCTCGGCGCCGCTGATGCGGCCGGTGGTCAGGTTGACCTTGGGCTGGTAGTGCAGTTCCAGCTCATTGTTTTCCAGCGCGCGGCGCAGCGCCATTTCCAGGTCCAGCCGCGCCAGCACCTGCACGTTCATGCCGGCGGTGAAGAAGCGGTAGCCGTCGCCGCCGGCCTCCTTGGCGCGCTCCATCGCGGTATTGGCATACTTGACCAGGGTTTCCGGGTCGTTGGCGTCATCCGGGTACATGGCGATGCCGATGGAAGCGGTCAGCGTGGCCTGGTGGTCTTCCAGCTCGAAGGGATTGCGCAAGGCTTCGCGCACCTCGTTCGCCACCAGTACGGCATCCTGCTGGTCGCGCGTCATGGTCAGGATCAGCGCGAACTCGTCGCCGCCCAGCCGCCCCACCGTATCGCGCAGGCGCACGCACTGCACCAGGCGGTTGCTGAATTCATGCAGCAGGCGATCGCCCATGGCCGCGCCCATGGAATCGTTCACCTTGCGGAAGCGGTCCAGGCCGATGAACAGCACCACGATGCGCCATTCCTTGTCCTGCGCCAGTTCGATCGATTCGCCCAGCGTCTGGAAGAACAGCGTACGGTTGGGCAGCCCGGTCAGCGCGTCGTAGTGCGCCATGTGGCGCATGCGCTCCTCCGCCTGCCGGCGCTCGGAGATGTCGCGCGCCACGCAGATCAGGGTGCGGTGCGCCGACTCGCCTTCGCTTTGCAGCTGCCAGTAGACCTCCACCGGCACCGCCGCGCCATCGCTGCGCAGCAGTTCCGATTCGTCCAGTTCCGGCGCGCGGTGCGGCGATGAGGCAGCCCGTCCGGCCAGGTCGGCCTGCTGCGCCAGGGCGTCGCGCCCGCCCAGGCCAAGGTGGGCCGGCTCCTGCGCCAGCAGCTGCGCGCGCGGGTAGCCCAGCATGCGGCCGGCGCCCTCGCTGGCATCGACCAGGGCCAGGGTGTCGGTGTCGATCAGGAAGATGGCGTCGGCGGTGGCGTCCATCGCGCTGCGAAAGCGCTGCAGGTCTGCGGTGCGGGCACGCACGGTGGCCTCCAGCACCTCGTTGTAGTCGCGCGCCTGGCGGTGCAGCAGCCGCACTTCCAGCATATTGTGGATGCGCGTCAGCACTTCCACCGGATCGAAGGGCTTGCTGACAAAGTCGCGCGCGCCGGCGTCCAGCGCCGACAGCTTCTGGTCCGGCTGCGCCGTCACCACCAGCACCGGCAGATATTCCGGCTCCAGCGGCTTCAAGGCCTCCATCACATCGAAGCCGCTCATGCCCGGCATGTGCAGGTCGAGGATGATCAGGTCATAGCGGTGTTCTTCGTGCCAGGGCGCCACCACGCGCGGATCCGTGGTGGAGCTGACCTGCACATAGCCGCTGGTTTGCAGCAGGTATTCCAGCAGCTGCACATTGACCGGCTGGTCATCCACGATCAGGATGTTGGCGTTCAGGATATCGTCTTTGCTGATCACTTGGACGTACTCCCTTCCTCCTCCCTGCGCGCCAGGAAGGCCATGGTGCTGTTGATCGCTTCCGTAAACTCATCGATGTTGATGGGCTTGATCAGGTAGCGGAAGAAGCCGGCCGCCAGGCCTTTTTCAACATCGCGCGGCATGGCGTTGGCGGTCAGGGCGATAACCGGGATGTGGGCGGTGCGCGGATCGGTGTGCAGCAGCTTGACCGCGTCGATGCCGTTCAATCCCGGCAGGTTGATGTCCATCAGGATGATGTCCGGCTGGTGGGCGCGCGCCAGCTCGATGCCGAGGTGGCCGTCCGGCGCCGAAATCAGCTTCAGGTCGGGGCGGAAACTGATGATCTCTTCCACCAGCTTCAGGTTGGCCGGGTTGTCTTCCACATACAGCACGGTGGCCGGCTCGCCCGCCACATGGTGGTGGCGCTCGGCCGGGCGCTCGGTGTTCGGGCTGATGCGCGACGGCGTCGGCTCGGTCGATTGCAGTTCGATCCAGAACATGCTGCCCACGCCCTGGCTGCTGGTGACGCCGATGGTGCCGCCCATCAGCTCCACCAGGCGCTTGGTCACCACCAGGCCGATACCGGTGCCCTCTTCCGCGCCGCTTTCCTGCCCCAGCCGGTTAAACGGCTGGAACAGCTGCTTGATCTGCTCCGGCTTCAGGCCCATGCCGGTGTCCTGCACCGATGCCCGCACCAGGCCTGGGCCGCTCGGGCTGCAATCGACCACCACGGCGCCACCGTCGCGGTTGTACTTGATGGCATTGGACAGCAGGTTAAGCAGGATCTGCTTCAGGCGCGTGCGGTCGGCCGTGACATGGGCCGCGCAGTTGTCGGGGAACAGCAGGCGGATGCCGCGGTTGCCGGCCAGCGGCGCCACCATGCTTTCGCACTCCTGCAGGATTTCATTGAGCGCCACCGGTTCCAGCGACAGCGCCACCGCGCCCGACTCGATCTTGGCCAAGTCGAGGATCTCGTTGATCAGGGTAAGCAGGTGGCGGCCCGACTTCAGGATATGGTTGGCGAACTCGCGCTTTTGCACCAGCGTCGACGGCAGCTTCTCGGAGGTCAGGATTTGCGCGAAGCCGAGGATGGCGTTGAGCGGCGTGCGCAGCTCGTGGCTCATGGAAGACAGGAAGGCCGACTTGGCCTGATTGGCGCTCTTGGCCTCCTCCATCGCCATGGCCAGCTCGCTGTTGGCCTGCTCCAGCTGCAGGGTGCGTTCATGCACGCGCTCTTCCAGCTCCTCGTTCAGGCGCATGACTTCCTGCTGCGCCTTGCTGCGCTGTTCGGATTCGCGCGCAATCTCGCTGTTGGAGGTTTCCAGCTCGCGCGTGCGGCTCTCGATCACGCTCAGCATTTTGTTGAAGGAGGTCGCCAGCTCCGCCACTTCGTCGTTGCTGGTGCCGGCCGCACGGCGCGAATAGTCGCCCGTCTCCACCACCTCGCGCGCCACGTCGGCAATGGCCAGCACCGGCTGCGTCACCACCTTGTTCAGAGGCCGCATCAGCAGGTAGGCGATGCCCATCGCCAGGAAGGTGGCGATGATCCCGATCAGCACATAGTCGGCGAAACGGCTGAGGATTTCGTACTCAGCCTGCAGGTAGACGGTGCCCAGCAGCTCGCCGTTATCGCGGATGCGCCGGAACAGCAGCATTTTCCCGTCAGCGAACACCACGCCATCGGCCATTGGCGTGCGCGGCACATTGATATCCAGGCCCGGCGCCACATAAGTGGCGAACAGCTGGCCGCGCGCGTTATAGATCGCGCCGGCATTGACCTTGGGCCGCAGGCGCAGCAGCGCCAGGTTTTCCTTGGCCAGGCGCGGGTCGTCGAAGGTCAGCGCCGGTGCGCTCATATGCCCCAGCAGCTCGGCCTGGGTGGTCATGTCGGAATTGAGCGACTGGTGGTAGGCGCGCAAGTCGTAGGCCAGGATGGTGCCCAGCGACACCAGCAGCGCCGCCAGCGTGACCAGCATGACTACGCCAAGCAGTTTTTGCGGCAGGGAGCGGCGCCGGGTATTCATCCTGCCACCTGCTGCACGCGGTACGCCGCCGACAGCATGCGCGCGCTGATCTTCAGGCGCGATACCGCGGCAGGCTTGAGGGACACCTCGAAGCGCAGCCGTTCATCGGCAATGACGAAATTGATCATGCTGCCAAGGCCGAAGGTTTCATCGGCATCCGTCACGGTCAGCACCGGCTGGCCGCGGCTGGCGGCCAGCAGCTCCTGCGCCAGCCCCTTATCCTGCGAGGCCACGAACAGCATATGCACCCCGGCCAGGCTGTCGCCCTTGCGGATGCGCCGCACCTGCAGCGGGCGGCCGTTGGCGGTATGTCCCGCCACGGTCTGTTCCAGCTGCTCGGCCAGCGCGTCAGCGCCGGCCACGCCGATCACCACCGCGCTATCGGGACGGGTGAAGCTGCCTTCCGGCCATTCCACAAAGCCGGCGAATTTATACAGGTAGGCCGCCTTGACCTGGCGCTCCAGCGTGCTGTTGGACTGGGCCTGGGCAAACAGGGGCCATAGCGCTGCCAGCAGCACTACCAGCCAGATACCGGGACATCTTCCTTGGAGAGTCCTCACCACCATGCCTCGCGAACAGGGGACTTGGGCAATTCTATCGCTGAGCCGAAAAAAGTGGCGCAATTCTTGATTTACCGCACCACGCAAGCCCTCCCCGGCTTGCAAGTTAATTGTGATGCCACATTATTGCGCTGCAGCGTGGTCAATTGGCACAGCAGCGCGCTAGAATGGGGTCAACCGCTTTTGTTTGCAAAAGGAGCCACAAGTGAGTACCGATATCAACGAATTGGCCACCCAGGTGGGTAAGGCCCTGCAGGACAAAGGCTTGCTGTTGGCAACCGCAGAATCATGCACCGGTGGCGGCATCTCCACCGCCATCACCGAGATCGCAGGCTCCACCGGCTGGTTCGATTGCGGCTTCGTGTGCTATTCGAACGCCTCCAAGACCGAGATGCTGGACGTGTCGGCCGCCATGATGGCGCAATTCGGCTCCGTCAGCGAAGAAGTGGCGGCCGCCATGGCGCAGGGCGCCGTCGGCGGCAGCAACGCCCATGTGGCGATTTCCGTGACCGGCATCGCCGGCCCTACCGGCGCGGTGCCGGGCAAGCCGGTCGGCACCGTCTGTTTTGGCTGGGCCAATGCGGACACCGTGCACACCGAGCGCCTGGTGTTCTCGGGCGACCGCCACGCGGTGCGCCAGCAGACCATCGAACACGCGCTGAAAGGCCTGCTGCGCTTTATTAATTAAGCAGGCGGCTGCGCTGCGCCGCGTGCGCAGCGTCCGGCTCGAACAGGGTCAGCCCCGCGATGGCGCGGCTGATCGCCACGTACAGGTAGCGCCGCTCCTCGGCGAATTCCTCCGCATTGCGCGTCACGCGCGGGAACTGGCCTTCTTCCATATACGGCAGCAGCACCTGCTGCCATTCCCTGCCCTTGGCCGATTGCACGGTCGCCAGCGCCAGCGCCTTGCTGGCGCCGCGTGCGCTGCTCTTGCCGCGCGTCGCCACCTGGCGGCGGCGCAGCTCCTCGAGGAAGGCCGGCGCCTTGGCATCGCCCTGGCGCTGGGCGAAGTCGAGGAAGGCACGCAGGGTGCGCAGCACCGAATCGGCATGGGCGCGGTTGACGAAGGTGCGGCGGGTGGCGGCCGGCAGGTCCAGGCCGGTGCTGGCCAGTTGCAGCAGCTGCGCGGCGCTGGCCGTTGGCGCCTGCGCCTTCATTTCCGCCAGCACGGCGGCCAGGCGCTGCTTCCAGCGCCGCGTGGCGCCGTTGTCGTAGGACTGCTCCGCGCATAGCAGGCCGCTGAACATGAATTCCAGCGTTTCCGGGTCGCGCACCACGGCTTCTTTCTGTTGTTTATAGGCGTCGCCCGAGCCGTACAGGTCGTGGCTGGACTCATAGTCGCGGCGCTCGCCGGAAACGGCGAAATAGGTTTGCAGGCCATCGACCATCAGCTCGCAGCTTTCCTTGTCGGCCTTCAGCGTGCTGTAGTCGCCGCTGGCCACGTGCAGCAAGGCGCGCAGGGCCATGATTTCCGGGCGCTTCAGGTAGGAGTCGAAACCGTCGCACTGGTAGGGCAGGCCGGCGTCCAGCAGCGCGTTTTCAATTTCCACGCTCTGGTCCACCTCGCGCAGGATGATGGCCAGGTCCGGCCCTTTGGCCAGCTGCTGCGCGCGCTCGACCACGGCGCGGGCGCAGGCCTGCGCGTCGGCGGGATCGTATTCCACGTGGCGCACTTCGGAGTAGGTGTCCGGGTGCGACTCGAAGCCGCACTTGGGCAGCGCGCGCTCCAGCAGCTTTTTCAGCGACACGCCGCAGCGGCGCGACTGCGACAGCGGCAGGCGTTCGGCATCGGGGAAGGCCAGCTCGAAGCCGCCGCCCGAGAAGCGCGGATCGGCGCCGCGTTCGGCGTTGATGACCTGGTGGCGGTCGCCCACCACCACCAGCCGCGCATTGCGGCGGAACATTTGCAGCAGCTCGAATTCGGCCGCGTTCACGTCATGCCATTCATCCACCAGCAGCAGGTTGGCCTGCGGCATATCGTGCACCGCCTCGGGGAAGCGGCGCAGGATGGACACCAAGTCGGTCGCATAATCGACCGGCGCCTGCCACAGGATATGGCCCGCCTGCGGCTGGCGGCGGCGTTCGAACTCGTGGAAGATTTCCACGATCTCGCGGTCGTCCAGCTCGAACTGGCTGCACAATTCATCGAAGGTGAAATCGTCGAAGACTTCGTCCTCGAAGCGCAAGGTGGCCAGGGTCGCCTTCATCTGCGCCAGCAATTGCAGCATCATTTCCACCCGCTGCGTGCTGCGCTCGAAGTCGAAATCGAATTCCGTGTAGCGGCCCTCGTGGCGCTGCCACACCGCGTTGGCGGCGGCGATCAGCATCGGCCGCATCTGCTCCAGGCTGGACCAGCGCTCCGGCAGGTCGAGCCAGTTGCCATGTTCCGCGATACGGGTCAGCTGGGAACGCGCCAGGGCCTCCACCGTCAGCACCTGCACCTTGCGGCCGGGGCATTCCAGCGCCAGCTTTTCGTAGAAGCGCAGGCGCGCACCTTCCGAAAAGCACAAACCCAGGACAACTCCCGGTTCCTGTGCCGCCAGCATGGCCAGCGTGGTAGTCTTGCCAGTCCCGGCGCGCGCCTCGATCATCAAGGTCTGGGCGCGGGATTTCAGGATCGCTTCCTGCTCGCTGGATGGTGAAACTCGCATGCCTGTTCAATGGTGCCAATGAAAAGACGCATTCTACCTTGGCTGGCCCTCGCAGCCTGCGCGCCCGTCCTGGCGCCCGCCGCGCCTGGCGCCGCCCGCCCGCTGGTGGTGTACGCCGCCGGCGACATCGCCGACTGCCGCTTTAGCCGCGCCGCCTACTCCGGCGCCGCCGAAACCGCCGCCATCATCGCCAAAGGCGACGCCAGCGCCCTGGTGCTCTCCCTCGGCGACCACACCTACCCCAATGGCACGGCCGCAGAATTCCGCGACTGCTACGCCCCCACCTGGGGCCAGTTCAGGGAGCGCACCCGCCCCACCCTGGGCAACCACGAATACGGCACCGGCCAGGCCACCGCCTATTACGACTACTTTGGCGAGCTGGCCGGCCCGCGCGGCCGCGGCTATTACAGTTTCGACAAGGGCGGCTGGCACTTCATCTCCTTGAACAGCCACCTGAACCCGGCCGACCACCAGCGCCAGCTAATGTGGCTGAAAGACGACCTGGCCGCCAGCAAGGCACGCTGCACCCTCGCCTACTGGCACGCACCCATGTATAGTTCTGGCGGGCACACCCCGTCGAAGAAGATGCAGGACGTCTGGCGCGCATTGCATGGCGCCGGCGCCGAGCTGGTACTGTCCGGGCATGACCACGACTACGAACGCCTGGCGCCGATGGACGCCGACGAGCAGCCCGACGCCGCACGCGGCGTGCGCCAGTTCGTGGTCGGCACCGGCGGCGCCTACCTCACGCCTTATCTCTGGATCCACGACCAGAGCGAGGCGCGCATCAACTGGCGCACCGGTGTGCTGAAATTGGTTTTGAAAGAGAACAGCTACGAATGGGAGTTCCAGCCGGTTGAACTGAAGACGCAGCCGGAACACCCGCAGCAGGAAGCCAGCGACAGCGGCGCGGCCAACTGCCACTGATAACAGGAGCATCAATGCAAAACACGGTTCACTTCGTCCTGCAAGGCAAGGGCGGTATCGGCAAGACGTATGTATCGACCATCCTCGCGCAATGGCTGAAGACCAAGAGCGACATCCCGCTGCGGTGTTTCGACACCGACCAGGAAAACACCACCTTCTCGCGCTACAAGGCGCTGGACGTGAAGCACGTGCCGGTGATGACCGAGTCGCGCACCATCGACCCCAAGCGCTTCGACGCCCTGATGATCGACATCCTGGAGCAGGACGGCAACTGCGTGGTCGACAACGGCGCCAACACCTTCTCGCCGCTGATGGCCTACCTGATTGAGAACGACTGCTTCAACCTGCTGGAAGAATCGGGGCGCAAGGTGTACATCCACACCATCGTCGGCGGCGGCGACACGCTGCACGACACCGCGATGGGCTTCGTCACCACGGCCAAGTCGACCCAGGTGCCGCTGGTGCTGTGGGAGAACGAGCATTTCGGCCTGCTGCAATCGGCCAGCGGCAAATCCTTCCTCGAATCGCAGACCTACTCGGACAACTCGCAGCGCGTACGCGGCCGCATCGTGCTCAGCGCACGCAATGCCGACACCTTCGGCGCCGACGTGAAGAAGATGAACACCGGCCGCCTGACGATCGACGAAGTCAAAGCCAGCGACAAATTCAATGTGATGGAAAAGCAGCGCATCAAGGTCGTGTTCCGCGACCTGTTCGAACAACTCGACCTGGTGAACTGGTAATGGCCCTCGACCCGCACAAGCTGCGCCTGCACGTATTTGAGAAGACCGGCATCAAGGTCGACGTGGACGACCCCATCTTCGCCCTGGTGGCCCTGAACGAAGCCGTGCTGGAAGAAGCGGTCGAGCGCCACCTGGCGCGGCTGGAAGGCGTGCACGCCCCGGCCCCCGCCGCGCACGGCGCCGCCTACGTCCCGCCACCCGGCGCCCGCCCCATCCCCACCTCGCACGAACCGTTTTCCCGGCGCGAACTGCGCCTGCTGGGTGCCGCTGCCGGCGTCGCCGTACTGACCGCCGCCCTGGTGCTGATCGGCCAGGCCATCTTCAGCAAACCGGCCGGCATCCCGCCAGCCAAGCTCGAGCGCGCCCTGCAAACCCTCGACGCCAAATCCCGCACCGCCTTCGAAGCCGAGCTCGCCAAATAAAGTCGGGGTCATGTCTGACATTCGGACACGGACTCAGCCGCCATGCGGCTGAGTCCGTGTCCGAATGTCAGACATGACCCCGACTTTCTGCTAACATATGAATACCTATTCATTTGTTTGCTATGGCTATCTATCCTGATAACGACGCTTCCGTGGCGGAGCTGGCGGATTTGTTCCATTTGCTGGGGGATCCGACCCGGCTGCGTATCGTGCTGGCTTGCCTGGAGCAGCCGATTGCGGTCAGCGATATCGCGGGTTCGCTTCAGCTCAGCTCCTCGCTGGTGAGCCACCATCTGCGCTTGCTGCGGGCCGCCCGTATCGTGAAGTCGGAGCGCCAGGGCAAGCAGGTCTTCTATTCCACCGCCGATGCCCACATCAGCGGTGTCCTGCGCGATATGCTGGAACATATCGCCGAACCTTCTGCCGGGAATGAGCCATGAGCGCCCATCATCACCATCACGGTCATGGCCACGACCATGGCCACCATCACCACCACCACGGCGATCCGGGCCACGGCCGCGCCTTCGCCATCGCGATTACGCTGAATGCGCTGTTTGTCGCGATTGAGTTCTTCTACGGCTTCCTGGCCAACTCCACCGCGCTGATGGCAGATGCCGGCCACAATCTTTCCGACGTCCTGAGCCTGATCCTGGCCTGGGGCGCGGCGATCCTGGCCAAGCGCGAGCCGTCCGGCCGCTATACCTACGGCCTGCGCAGCAGTTCGATCCTGGCGGCGCTGTTCAACGGCATGCTGCTGATGGCTGCGACCGGGGCCATTGCCTGGGGCGCGGTCGAGCAATTGATGGATCCGCGCCCGGTGCAGGGCCTGACCGTGTCCATCGTGGCCGGCATCGGTATCGCGGTGAATGGCATCTCGGCCTGGTTGTTCGTGAAAGGCAGCAAGGATGACCTGAACATCCGTGGCGCCTACCTGCACCTGGCGGCCGATGCGGCGATTTCGCTGGGTGTGCTGATCGCCGGCTTGCTGGTGATGTACACGGGCTGGGCATGGCTTGACCCGGCGGTCAGCCTGGTGATCGTGGTGCTGATCATGCGCAGCACCTGGTGGCTGCTGCGCGAGGCGCTGGATATGACGCTGGGCGCGGTGCCGGGCAACGTGGACGCGCTGGCAGTGGAGAACTATCTGCTGGCGCGCCCCGGCGTGACGGGCGTACATGACCTGCATATCTGGTCGATGAGTACGACCGATGTGGCGCTGACCTGCCACCTGGTGATGCCGGGTGGCTACCCGGGCGACGTGGCGATCGATGAGATTGCGCGCGGCTTGAAGGAGCAGTTCGGCATCCACCACACCACGCTGCAAACCGAACAGGGTACGACGCAGCATGAGTGCAGCCTGCATGGGCACGGCGGCGCGGAGCACGATCATGACCACGACCATGGTCATGACCACAAGCATGGCCACGGTCACGACCATGGCCACGCCCACTGAACTTATTTGACGTCCATCAGTTCCACGTCAAAGATCAGCGCGGAGTTCGGTGGAATGCCTGCCACCGAACGCGGGCCGTAGGCCAGTTCGGCCGGGATGATCAGGGTGCGCTTGCCGCCCACCTTCATGCCGATGATGCCCTGGTCCCAGCCCTTGATCACGCGGCCGGTGCCAATCTTGAAGTCCAGCGGTTCGCCACGGCTGTGCGAGCTGTCGAACTGGCGGCCGCGCTGGTTCTTGGCCAGCGGGCGGTATAGCCAGCCGGTGTAGTGCATGTAGACGGTTGCGCCGAGATTCGCTTCAGCGCCCTTGCCGATCTTGGTATCGGTGATGATCAGTTGCTCGGCGGCCGGGCCCGGCTGGGCGGAACCAGGAACAATCGGGCCTTCCTGGGCTGGCGCGGCCTGGGCTGCCGGCTGGGCCGGGGTGGTGTCCTGGGTTGGCTGCTGTGCATGCGCCAGGCTGGCGGCTGCGCACAGGATGGCGAACAGAATCGAAGTGCGTTTCATCGTGTATTCTTTTTGCTAAATGTTAAGGCGGCTGCCATGATAGCAAAACAACCCGCGCACAAACTGTTTTTTGCGCTGTGGCCGGACGAAACGGCGCGGCAAGCGTTGGTGCGCCTGCAACAGCCGGTGCGGGGACGCCTGATCCCGCCGGAAAAACTGCACCTGACCATGGCCTTCCTGGGCCAGCAGCCGGCCGAGGCGCTGCCAGTCCTGCTCGGCATCCTTGCGGCCAGCACGATGCCTGCGCTGGCGCTCACCATTGACTGCTACGGTTATTTCAAGCGCCCGCATATCGCCTGGGCCGGACCGAGCGCGCCGCCGCAAGCCCTGCTGGACGCGCAAGCTGACTTGATGGAGCGGCTGGAGGCAGCCGGTTTCAGCGCTGCGACGCACGGCGAGTTCAAGCCGCACATCACGCTGGCGCGCGAGGCGAAGGAAGCGCCGGCCGAGTTCAGCGCGGCGCCGGTGGTGTGGAATGTATCGGGACTCGCGCTGGTCGAGTCCATGCCGAATGGCGCTTACGTTCCGCTCGCAGAAAACCGGTAAACCAGTGTCAGACACTTGCCGGCGGCGGCCGCGTGTCAGTGTCAGGCACTGGTGCCTGACACAGGTTCACCGGTTTCCACCTGATCGGCCAGCTTGCGCAGCAGGTGGCCCGCCGCCACCATGCCAAACGTCGCCGTCACCACCATCGCCGAGCCAAAGCCGGCGCAGTTGATGCCCGTTACGCCCTGCTGCGGCGCACGCTCGTCGCCGTCCACCGTGCACACTTCGCCCGTTTCGGGAAACTTCAGCGGCTCCATCGAGAACACCGCATCCACGCCCAGCTTGTTCTTGGAATTCGGCGGATAGTTGAACTGGCTGCGCAGGCGGCGCCGCACCTTCTTCAGCAGCGGCTCCTGCTCGGTCTTGGACAGGTCGCGCACCTCGATCCGGGTCGGGTCGGTCTGGCCGCCCGCGCTGCCGATCACGATCAGCGGGATCTGCTTGCTGCGGCAATAATGGATCAGCGCCGTCTTCGACTTGGCCGAATCGATCGCATCCACCACGTAATCGAAGTTGTGCGCGCCCACCATCTCATCCAGGTTATCCGGCGTGATGAAGTCTTCCACCTGCACCACTTCGCAAAACGGGTTGATCTGGGTAATGCGCTCGGCCAGCGCAGTAATCTTGGCCATGCCGATGGTGCCGCTCAGCGCCTGGATCTGGCGGTTGATATTCGACTCGGCCACATTGTCGAGGTCGATCAGGGTCAGCTTGCCGATCGCCGAGCGCGCCAGCGCTTCCACGATCCACGAGCCAACGCCGCCCACACCGATCACGCACACATGTGCTCCACGGAAACGTGCGAGGGCTTTTTCGCCGTACAGGCGGGCAATACCGCCGAAGCGGCGGTCAAAATCGATATCTTCCAGAACTGGATCAACTATTTGCGGGGAATTCATCCCGTCATTTTACCGGACACGGGCTACAATGTTTTCTCTTGCAAAGTTCCTAAAGACCATGAGTACCTCCCTGATCGACACCGCTCCCGGCTATGACCAGCCGATCGCCGTCCTCAAGCATTGCCACGACAAGATCCGCAAACAGCTGCAAACCCTGCAGAACCTGCTGTCCCACCTGCCCCAGCATGGCGCCGACGCCGCTGCCCAGCAGGCGGCGCAAGCGGTGCAGAAATATTTCAACAAGGCCGCCCACCTGCACCATGCGGATGAGGAGCTGGACCTGTTCCCGCTGCTGACCGCCACCGCGCAGGGCGAAGACGCGGCACTGCTGGCCAAACTGGGCCCGGAGATCCTCGCACAGCACCAGCAAATGGATCAGGACTGGACTATACTCAATGCACAACTTGATAAGATTGCCAATGGATCTAGTGCCGCCCTGGATGCCAGCGATGTCGATCGCTTCGTACAAGCCTACAGCGCGCACATGGCTAAGGAAGAGGCGTACATTGCCCCCATGGCCAAACGGATTCTCAGTCCCGCCCAGATGACCATTCTGGGCGAGGCTATGCAGCAACGCCGTGGCATTTTGCCTGCTGCCATTGCCGGCGGGATCGCCCTGGCCGACCTGCGGATGGACTACGGCCGCGCCAGCCTGTCGGAAGCCGACACCCTGGCCGATCCGGTTGCGCAGTTTGCCAAATGGTTTAACGAAGCCATGAAGGCGCAGGTGAACGAGCCCAACGCGATGAGCGTGGCAACGGTCGGCTCCGATGGCCGGCCCAGCTCGCGCATCGTCCTGATCAAGCAGTACGACGAGCGCGGCTTCACCTGGTACACCAATTACCAGAGCCAGAAAGGCCAGCAACTCGCGGAAAACCCGCACGCGGCAATCCTCTTCTTCTGGCCCGAGCTCGAACGCCAGGTGAGGATCGAAGGCCGGGTACAGAAGACGGCGGCGGAAGAAAGCGACAAATACTTCTACAGCCGTCCGGTGAAGAGCCAGTTGGCGGCGATCGCGTCGCAGCAAAGCCGCCCGGTCGCCAGCCGCGAGCAGATGGAGCAGAACTATGCCGCTGTGGAAGCGGCCAGCGGCGAGCAGCCGCATCGGCCCGAGCATTGGGGCGGTTACCGCCTGGTGCCGGAACGGGTGGAGTTCTGGCAGGGGCGCGCCTCGCGCTTCCATGACCGGATCGTGTACTCGCTGCAGGCGGATGGCAGCTGGAGCAAGGAACGCATCCAGCCCTGATCCGCCCTCTACAGGGAAGGGGCTGGCGCATGTTCCTACAGAACCGCATCAACAGCTGGATCAGCAGCGTCGCCCCGCAAATTTCCCTGCCCTTGAGGATCGAGCTGTGGAATGGGCGCAGCTTCGATTTCTCGCCCGAAGCGCCGCGCGTGACGATCCGGGTGCCCAGCCCGTCGGCGGCGCGCTACCTGCTGTCCCCTTCCCTGGCCAACCTCGGCACGGCTTATGTCGAGGGCTTCATCGAAGTCAAAGGCCGCGCGGCCGACATGATCAAGGTGGTCAACGCCCTCGCGCGCAGCTCGCTGCGCCAGACCGGGAGCCTGGGCCGCATCGTGCGCACCTTCCACCACAGCCGCAAACACGATGCGGAAGCGATCCGCTACCACTATGACGTTTCCAACGAGTTCTACCAGCAGTTCCTTGACCCGAACATGGTCTATTCCTGCGCCTATTTCGAAAACGGCGACGAGGACCTGGCCACCGCGCAGCTCAAGAAAATCGACCACATCCTGGCCAAGATCCAGCTGCAGCCGGGGCAGACGCTGCTCGATATCGGCTGCGGCTGGGGCGCGCTGGTGATCCGCGCCGCGCAGAAGCATGGCGCACGCTGCGTTGGCATCACGCTGTCCGAAAACCAGTTCGCCCTGGCGCAGCAGCGCGTGCAAGCCGCCGGCGTGGGCGACCGCGTTGAAATCCGCCTGCAGGATTATCGGGACGTGCAGGGCACATTCGACCGCATCACCAGCGTCGGCATGTTTGAACACGTGGGCGTGAAACACCTTGTGGAGTACTTCGCAATTATCAACAGGCTGCTGGCCGAGGACGGCCTGGCCATGAACCACGGCATCACCACCACCGACCCGGACAATGGCGAAACACCTTATGGCGGCGGCGAGTTCATTGAAAAGTACGTGTTCCCGCATGGCGAACTGGCCCACATCAGCGAAGTGCTGCGCGCCATGCAGCAGGGCCAGCTGGAAGCCTATGACGTGGAAAACCTGCGCCGCCACTACGCCCGCACCTGCGCCATCTGGACCGAGAATTTCGAAGCGCACGAGGAGAAGGTGCGCGAGCTGGGCGGCGACAAGCGCTTCCGCATCTGGCACGTCTACCTGGCCGGCTGCGCCTACGCCTTCGACCAGGACTTGATCAGCCTGTACCAGATCGTCTGCGCCAAAGCCGGCCGCCACCCCGCCGCCCTCCCCTGGTCGCGCCGCTATATGTACAAAACTTAGTCCGCCTGCAATTGCGAGTAGACTATATGCATGAACGCGCCCTTTATCAGTCGAGATCCACAGATAATGAGTGGAGCGCTATGCTTCATGGGAACCCGCGTGCTTGTTAAGAGTCTTTTCGACTATTTGGAAGCCGGAGCCACTTTAGACGACTTCCTCGGAGACTTTCCAACGGTATCTCGGGAAATGGCAATAGCCGTTCTTGAGACGTCCAAAGAGAACCTTTCAGCCAATGCGTCTGCTACTTGATGAATCGATACCAATCAAGTTCCAACACGCCTTGACATGCCATCAAGTCCAGACGGTCGTCAGCATGGGGTGGTCCGGATTAAGGAATGGAGAACTCCTAGCGTTCGCGGCAAGTGAATTCGACGCTTTCGTCACGCTGGACAAAAACCTGAAATTGGAATCACTACTAGTACTAGTGCCAGCTCTTGAGCAAACGCTCCAGTCAATTAAACCTCAAACATACCAGCTTGTTTCGGCATAAGCCGGGCCAGCGAACTGCCCCGGCACATTGGATCGTCTAATTGATGGTGAAATTAGCGTTTGAAACGTCAAAGAACACGTTGCCAACCGCCTCGACCTTGATGCGTGCCGCTGTCGTTGCCACTGCCGGCAGCGTCACCGTCTTGCTGCCGCTGTTCGGCGTGCTGGCCGCCAGGACATGCGGGAAGGTCAGGCCGCCGTCGGTCGACAGGCTGATCTTGACGTTGGCCGTGCTGACCGGTGCAGCGGACGTGTTGGCCACGTTCCAGGTCACGTTCATCTGCGAGCCGCGTGCCACCGTCACCGCCGTATTGGGCGCTGTCACCAGGAATGGTCCTGCGCCTGTCGCCAGCACCAGTGCAGTGGCCGCGCTGCCAACGCCGCCGTAACCGTCGCGCGCAGTCAGGCGGAAGTTCAGCGTTGCAGGCCGTGCGTTCACCTTGCTGTAGCCGGTATAGCTGGCAGTCGGCAGGAACTCCGAATAGCAGGCGATGTTGGCGCCCGTCGGCGGCGATGCGGCTGCCGGGCAGCTGCCCGTTTCCGCATTGGTGTTATTGGCCAGGATCTGCGCCATATCCGGGAACACGCGCGTCGGGTCGGTACTCACCATATTCTCGCCCGGCGAGCCGTATAGCAGCGTATCGCTGTCGCTGACCACCGCCTGCATGCCGAATTGCCGGAACAGCGGGCCATTGGCCTTGGCATTGCTCATGAGGGCGGTGCCGCTGTTGCCGGCACGGTCGCTCTGCTCCCACATATAGGTCATCTGGTCGCCTTCCGCATTGCTTGCGCTGCCGGTCAATGCGAATGGGGTACGGATCGGAATCGTGTAGCTTGGCGCCACGCTGACGACCGGCGTGCTGCGTCCGGTCTGCGCCACTTCGCCGCGCTTGCGGGTCGGACCGCCTGCGACGATCTCGTTCACATGGCCGCTGCAGCCCGCCGTGCAATTCCCTAATTGCAGAATGCCCGTGACCACACCTGCCAGCGAGCCGCCGAAGGTGACGGTGAAGCCCGCATCGCTGATGGAGCTGACGGAGACCGTCGCTCCCGACGGCCAGCCGGGAATGGCCTGGATCGCAGACTTGATGCCGGTCGCCGTGTAGTTACTGCCGCGAACAATCGGCGCCGATGCATTGCCGTTGTAGGACAAGGTGAATTGCTGTCCGTTGGCTGTGAAGTTGCGCAGCACTCCCATTTGCACCGAAGTCAGGTTCGATTCCGCGCCCGACGTATAGGCGGTGATTTCGTCGAAGCTGCGTTGCGACCAATAGGCATCGCTATGCGTCTGCAGGTTGTCCGTGCCGCAGATGCCGGCATAAGCCATGATGGACGAGCCGCTGCCAGGTTCCACCGAAGTGGTGGCATTGCGGTTGCCGCCGGCGCAGCTACCGTTGGTGCCGTTGAAGGTGTGGTTGCCGGCGAACTGGTGGCCCAGTTCATGCGCCACATAATCGACCGCGTAGAAGTCGCCCACCGGCGTTGGTATGCCGGTGCAGCCCTGCGCCTTGTAGCTGCCACCCACCACGCCCAGGCTGGCGATGCCGCCGCCGTTCAGGCCAAGTGCGATATGGCCGACATCGAAATTGCCGGCGCCGGCCAGCAGGCCGACCACGGTGCGGTTGCGCGTCAGCGTTGCGCCGCTGCAGCCGGAAGCCTGGTCGGGCGTGAAGCAGGCCGCTGCGCCGCATGGGCCATTGGCACCGGTCATTTGCGCATCGGTGTCCAGGTTCAGGGCATCCGTGTTATTGATCAAGACCAGGCGGATCGAGGTCTCGTCTTCGTAGACCTGGGTCACACGGTTGATCAGGCTCACCTTGGCCGCCGTGACATTGGCGCTGCCGCCGAAGTAGTTGGCGTAGGAGGGATCGGTCAGCAACGCCAGCCGGTAGGTGCGCAGTTGCGTGCCGGCTGCGGCGGCGGCGCTGACGTTATCGGCGACCACGTGGTAGGAGCTGACCGTTTCCGTCGCACCGTCGGAGGCGGTGACGGTATAGGCGCCGAGGCCGCGCGACGGGTCGGCGGCAAAGCTTGCCGATATCACGCCATCCTTGTCGGCAGCGACCACGATGCTGTGCACCGGTCCGAACGACGAGCCTTCACTGCGCACGCTCAGGGTGACCGTGGCGCCAGGTGCGAAGCCAGCGCCGCGCACTTCGACCTCATCGCCCGCATGCACGAAGCTGCGGGTCAGGATCACTTGCGGCGCCTTGATTTCACCTTCCTTGAAAGGGCCGTGGCGGTTTGGCAGGTCGCGCGAGCTGTAGCTGGTGTAGACGCTGTCGTCCAGATGATGCGCCGGATCCACATACCAGGCGCCATTGGGCGAGCGCACCGAGGCGCGCAGGCCCAGCGGCGACAGGTCCATGCGCAAGGTGGCGGAAGGGTCGTCGATGCCGCGCCCCGCGAAGGTCCGGATCTCGGGATGCTTTGCCGCCAGCCCTGGCTCCATCACCGGCGAATCGACGACGCGGAAGCGCTGGTAGCCGCCGCCTGGATGCGGCAGCGAGATGATCATGTCGCTGTGCTTGGCCGATTGCGAGCGTTCATGCGGCGCATGCGCCAGCAACTGCGCCATGCCGGCCCGGTCAAGCGTTGCGGCGTGATAGCGGCGTGGCAGGGCCGGCGCGGCGGCGCTCTTGCCATGAGCGCGCTGCACATCGGCCTCGCCCGCATCGCGCCAGTAGGCGCCGCTTGCCTGCACCGGGATGTTGCGTTTGCTGTTGTTGTCTGCTGCCAGGGAATTTACTGCACTGAGGACCAGGGCGCTCACGAGCGCGAGCTTCAAGGGGATATGCGTAGTCATTCGTGCCTTCTTATTTGAAAGGTTATTGAAGTACAACTACTGCAAGGAATGAGTATTTCGGAATTGCTGGGCTACCTCAAGAGGAGTTCAATTGAAGCGTCGCCAGAAGCAGACAACCGGATTACGCTGTGCCGGAATCGCCCGGCATCATGCGCACCGGCGCATAGGTGTGCAATGATGATAACATTTGCGCCACTATGCGTATTACCTCGCCTGTACTTCTTCTCCTGATTTCCGCAGCCTTGGCTGGCTGCCAATCCAGCCCCGACGAGCCGTGCGGTTTGGGGCCGGCGCCGGATGCGCCAGGCTTTGCCGAACACAATGCGCGCCGGGCGGAAGAGAACAAACGCAACGGCTTTGAGCGCGTCTGCAAGGCCAACCTGGAACGCTACGATGTGTCATCGGATTTCGTCCCACTGCAGCGTGCCACTGAGAAGCTGGCGTTCAAGCCGGTCGACCTGGCTGCGACGCCTTTGGCGCAGTACCAGGCGCTGGGCGGCATGATGGAAACGGTCAGCGGCGTGCCATCGCGCCTTTATCGAGGCTTCCGCACGCCGCAAGGACACGTCCTCACCTTGTTCGAACACGATATGTCGGCCGATGGCACCCTTGCCTACCGCGCGCCAGCGGATGAACCGGAACGCATCAACGGCATGGCCGCACGTCTCGTCGTGCTGGAGGCTGGCTCCGGCGAGGCGGTGTCGGTATTGAGCTGGCAGGAGGGCCGCCGCTATTACGAGCTGTGGCTGGACAAGAACGCTGCGCGCCTGCAGCTCAAGCCGCAGCTGATCGCCCTGGCCGCAGCGCTGCCGAAGTCGATCCCGGCCAAAACTGACGAACCGGCCCGCGCCCCGATCACGCTCGGCCCGGATGGAAGGCCAAACGTCCCGCCACCACCGCTTACCTTGCCGGCGGACCAGCCATGAACACATTCGTCCAGGCACTGAACCAAGAACACGCCGCGCAGTATCGGGCACTCATGTTGTACGGCTACGATCAGGAACCGGACGCCTTCACGGCCGCGGCGGACGAGCGGGCCGCGTTGCCATTGTCCTGGTGGGAGCAGCGTATTGCCGCTCCGTCGCAGGACTCCTTTGGTTTCGGCGCCTTCGGGGATGGGCAACTGGTTGGCGGTGTAGCGCTGGAGTTTTCGCGCCGGCCAAAGACCAGCCATAAGGCGCTCCTGGTCGGCATGTATATGCACGATGCCTGGCGCGGCAAGGGCCTGGCGCGACAACTGGTGGAGCTGGCACTCGATCATGCCCGGCAGCGGCCTGGCGTCGAGGTGGTGACGCTCACCGTCACGGAAGGTAATGCCGCGGCCATCGCCTTGTACGAAGCAGCCGGCTTCCGCAGCTTCGGCGTGGAGCCGATGGCGATGCGCACGGCCGACGGCTTCAAGGCAAAAATCCATATGTGGCGCCCTCTCAGGGAGATCAACCATGCACAAAGCGATTGGCCCATTCCAAGCCGTTGAAACCTATCTGCACCTTGGCCCCGAAGGGACTTCGGTTCCGCTGGCGGTCAACGAATCGTTCTGGGAAAAGCTCAGCACCGGCGGTTTCGACCACCTCGGCCCAGGACGGCTGGTATCGACTTACGACTTCGCCGCCGATTGGCCCAGCTGGGAAATGCACCCGGCAGGCGAAGAAGTGGTGGTGCTGATTTCCGGCGCGTTGGAGTTCGTGCTGGAAGTCGACGGCGGCGAGCGGAAAGTCCCGCTGGCCGAGCCTGGCCAATTCCTGCTCGTCCCGCGCGGCGTCTGGCATACCGCGAACGTCGCACGTGAGGCCAAGGTACTGTTCATCACTCCCGGTGAAGGCACCGGCCACCGTCCGCGCGCATCATGAAAGCGAGCATCACGCAAGTCCACCCGGTACTGGCGGCGCGCGATGTCATGGCGTCGGTAAGCTTCTACCAGCAACTGGGCTTCACGCTTGCCTTCGTGGACAACCCAGCCGACCCGAAATACGCGGGCATGCAGCGCGACGGCGTTGAAATCCACCTGCAATGGGCCGATGCAGGACAATGGACCTACCCCACCGACCGGCCAGCCTACCGCTTTGTAGTGAGCAACGTGGACGCGCTGTACCGGGAGTTCACCGCGAGCGGCGGCGTAAGCAGCGCCACCACCCAAGGCAGCCCGTGGGCCTCGCCGGCCAATACGCCCTGGGGCACGCGTGAATTCCATGTTTGGGATCCAGGCCGGAACAGCCTGCAGTTCTACCAGCCGCTTTAGCGCAGCTTGTTGGCGTAGGTCTTGCGGAACTTGGCGACTTTGGGCGCGACGATGAAGGCGCAATAGCCCTGCAGCGGATGCTGGGCGAAATAATTCTGGTGGTAATCCTCGGCTTTGTAGAACGGCGCGGCCGGCGCCAGCTCGGTCACGATGGGGGCATCCCATACGTGCGCCATCTCGGCAATGACTTGCCGGGCGATAGCTTCCTGCTCGGGTGACTGGTAGAAGATCGAGGAACGGTACTGCGTGCCGACATCATTACCCTGGCGGTTCAGGGTGGTCGGGTCGTGGATGGTGAAGAAAATCTCCAGCAGGTCGCGGAAACTGACCTGCTCCGGGTCGAATTCCAGCCTGACCACTTCGGCATGCCCGGTTTCCCCGGTGCAAACCTGTTCGTACGTCGGATTGGGCTGTGCTCCGCCTGTGTAACCGGACTCAACCTTGGTTACACCGCGCACCTCCAGATACACCGCCTCGGTGCACCAGAAGCATCCACCGCCCAGGATTGCCACTTCAGCCATATCGCCCTCCTCACGTACCGGAAGTATTACTGTAGCGCAAAACTGCGCCCCCTGCTCAAAAAGTGCCGCCTTAGCTAAAATCCCCGTCGCTTTCGCCAAAGGTTAGACTATCGTTCTTTGGCATAATCTCTTTGAAACAAACAGGTCCCGCATGAATACCAGCTCCCCACGCGCCACCGAGCGTGAATTCGACAGTGCCCACTTTCGCCAGGCACTATCGCAATTTGCCACAGGTGTGACCGTGATTACCACGCGGTTGGCTGATGGCAGTTTCCGAGGTTTGACGGCCAGTTCCTTCAATTCCGTCTCGCTCGACCCGCCATTGGTGCTGTGGAGCCTGGGCAATGGCGCCAATAGCCTGCCCATTTTCAGCGGCAATTCGCACTATGTGATCAATGTGCTGAGCGCCGACCAGGCCCACCTGGCCAAGCTGTTTTCGACCCGAACCGAAGACCCTTTCGGCACGGTCGAATTCGAGCTGTCGCGCACCGGCCAGCCGATCCTGAAGGGCGCCACGGCGTGGTTTGAATGCCACAACCGTAGCCGCTACCCGGAAGGCGACCACGTGATTTTCGTGGGCGAGGTCGAGCACTGCGAGTTTGCCGGGAACGCGCCGCTGGTGTTCCACGGCGGCCAGTTCCGCGACCTGTTGAAATGATTGATTTTTTATAAAGAGAGACGAAATGACCAAAGCCGCATTCCACTGGGACGATCCCCTGCTGCTGAACGACCAGCTGACCGACGATGAGCGCATGGTGCGCGATGCCGCCGCGGCTTATTGCCAGGACAAGCTGCAGCCGCGCATCCTGGAAGCTTTCCGCCACGAGCAGATGGACACCTCCATCTTCCGCGAAATGGGCGAACTGGGCCTGCTGGGTCCGACCATTCCCGAACAATACGGCGGTCCTGGCCTGAACTACGTGGCCTACGGCCTGATCGCGCGCGAAGTGGAGCGCGTCGATTCCGGCTACCGCTCGATGATGTCGGTGCAATCCTCGCTGGTGATGGTGCCGATCTATGAATTCGGTACCGAAGCACAGAAACAGAAATACCTGCCGAAGCTGGCCACCGGCGAGTGGATCGGCTGCTTTGGCCTGACCGAGCCTAACCACGGTTCCGATCCGGGCTCGATGATCACCCGCGCCAAGAAGGTGCCAGGCGGCTACTCGCTGACCGGCTCCAAGATGTGGATCACCAACTCCCCGGTCGCCGACGTGTTCGTCGTATGGGCGAAGGATGACGAAGGCGCGATCCGCGGCTTCATCCTGGACAAGGGCATGAAGGGCCTGTCCGCACCAGCGATCCACGGCAAGTTCGGCCTGCGCGCCTCGATCACCGGCGAGATCGTGATGGACGAAGTGTTCTGCCCGGAAGAAAACGCCTTCCCGGATGTGCGCGGCCTGAAGGGCCCGTTCACCTGCCTGAACTCGGCACGCTACGGCATCGCCTGGGGCGCGCTGGGCGCAGCGGAAGCCTGCTGGCACACCGCCCGCCAGTACACCCTGGACCGCAAGCAGTTCGGCCGCCCTCTGGCCGCCAACCAGCTGGTGCAGAAGAAGCTGGCCGACATGCAGACCGAAATCACGCTCGGCCTGCAGGGCTGCCTGCGCCTGGGCCGCATGAAAGACGAAGGCACCGCCGCCGTCGAAATCACCTCGATCATGAAGCGCAACTCCTGCGGCAAGTCGCTGGACATCGCCCGCGTGGCGCGCGACATGCTGGGTGGTAATGGCATCTCCGACGAGTTCGGCATCATCCGCCACATGGTGAACCTGGAAGTGGTCAACACCTACGAAGGCACGCACGACATCCACGCCCTGATCCTGGGCCGCGCGATGACCGGCATCCAAGCCTTCCAGTAAGCAAAACAGGGACGTAACACGTTTCCGTACCAGCCCCGCCTCGAGCGGGGCTTTTTTATGCGTGCTAGCATGCTTGCCGATCCCTCGACTTTGTGGAGTGACAGCATGCCCCAGGATAGCGTTCCAACCTTGTACGAATGGCTTGGCGGCAGCGATGCGCTGAACAAGCTCACCACCCGTTTCTACCAGCATGTAAAGGCCGATGCCTTGCTGGGCGAAGTCTTCGCCCACATGAATGAGGAACACCCGGCGCACGTGGCGGCCTTCCTCGGTGAAGTGCTGGGCGGGCCGCCCGCCTATTCGGAGGCGCATGGCGGCCACGCGCATATGGTGCAGCAGCACCTGGGCCGGCATCTGACGCAGGAGAAGCGCCGCCGCTGGGTAGCGCTGCTGCTGGAAACGGCGGATGAACTGGGCATGCCGGACGATCCGGAATTCCGCTCTGCCCTGGTGGGCTATCTGGAATGGGGCTCGCGCCTGGCCGTGATCAATTCACAGCCCGGCGCGAGCGTCGACCCCGCCCAGCCCATGCCCAAATGGGGCTGGGGCGAGGTGAAGGGGCCGTATACCGGCTAGCCTTGGTAGCGCTCCCCGGTGCACTATCGTGGCGCGTGATTGTCGCAGCCCCGCAGCAACCACGGCGGCGCAGTAAATTCCTGCTTCAGGAAATCAATGAAGCGCCGCGTGCGCAAGGGCCGCTGCTGCGCGTGCGCCGGCATCAGCGCCACGATGTCCGCCTCCGCCAGCATATGGTCCGGCAGTACCTGGCGCAGCGCCCCGCTGCGCAGCTCCGCAGCCACATCCCATTCCGAACGCAGCATGATGCCGTAGCCATCCAGCACCCATTGCTTGATGATGCGGCCGTCGTTGCTGGCCAGCGGTGGATCGATACGCAAGGTACGGTATTGGCTGGCGCCCGGCGGCAGCAGCTTCCAGCGCGTCGCATCTTCATCGTTTTCACGCAGGGCCAGGCAAGCGTGGCGGGCCAGTTCTTCCATGCTGCGCGGCGTGCCATGCCGCGCCAGGTAGGCCGGCGCCGCGCACAGGAAGCGCCGATTACGGGCCAGCACTTGCTGCCGCAAGCTGGAGTCGCGCAATGCGCCGATGTGGACCACCACATCCCATCCTTCATGCAGGCGCTGGTTGGGCCGGTCCGATAATTCCAGCTCCACCGACAGGCCGGGATGGCGGGTGCGGAACTCCGCTGCCAGCGGCGCGATGTGCGCGCTGCCGAAACCCATCGGCGCCAGCACACGCAGCCGGCCGGCCAGCTCATGGCGCTGTTCGTGCAGGGCGATGTGCAAAGCTTCCACTTCGGCCAGGATGGCGTGGGCGCGCTCGGCCAGCAATTGCCCTTCTTCCGTCAGCGCCATGCCGCGCCCGTGCCGGTTGACCAGCTTGAGCTGCAATTTGTCTTCAATGGCTTGCAGGCGCTGGGTAACCGAGGGCGGCGTGACGTCCAGCAGGCGCGCCGTGGCGGACAGCGAGGGCTGGCTGGCAAGCGCATAGAAAAAGCGCAGGTCGTCAGTGGAGAGCATTAAGTCCTTGCTTAAATCAACTATCAGGAAAGCTTAAGCACGAACTATATTTCAACCATTAGAATTCTGGCAATGAAAATCCATCACCTGCTCTTCGCCCTCGGCGTCTGGTACGCCGCACCGCTGCATGCCGGCACGGCGAGCTTCTCGCCCGCACAACTGCAGCAGGATCTGCAATTCCTGCGGCAAGCCATTGAAAACACCCATCCTGATCCAGCTTTGCGTTCGGGCCGGGCGGTCTATGAGCAAGCCTTCAAGGCGGCCCAGGCGCGGCTGCAGCAGCCGCTGTCGCGCGACGAGGCGTGGCGCGCGCTGGCGGCCATGAACCCGGTCTTCAGCGATGCCCACATGGGTGTGGTCTTTCCTGACTGGCGCTCGGAGACGCGCGCATACCTGGCGGCGGGCGGCCGCTTGTTCCCGTTCGAAGTCGCCATTGACGGTCTGGGCCGGCTGGTGATCACGGCCGCGCTGGGCGGCGGCGCCAGTGCGCTGGCGGGCCGGCAGGTGGACAGCATCAACGGCGTCCCTGCCGCACGGGTGCTGGCCGAACTGGGAGCGCTGGTGCATGGCGACACGCCTGCCTTCCGCAACAAGATACTGGAGCGGCGCCTGTGGCTGTATTACTGGAAACGCTATGGCGCAGTGGGGCAATTCACTCTGGGCATTGGCGGCAAGTCGCTTAGCATGCCTGCGGCGTCGGCGACGCCGGCCGTGATGGCGCGCGACACGTCGTTCGAACAGACCTTCCAGTTCCGCCTGCTGCCCGGTGGCGTTGGCCTGCTGACCGTCAACGATTTCAGCTGGCCGGACAAGAAGCTGTTCTACGCCTTTACCGAGCGCGCCTTCACTACGCTGCGCGAGGCCGGCGCGCAGACCCTGCTGATCGATGTGCGCGAGAACACGGGCGGCGATGACGATATGTGGAAGACCGGCATCCTGCGCTATATCGCGGACAAGCCTTATCGCAACGGCTCCAGCTACATCAAGAAGGTGATCGCGGGCCGCGCCGGTCCCGGTGAAAAAGTCGGCGATGTGGTGACGGGCCAGGTCGACAGCTGGGTGCAGCCGGAACCGGCGCACCCGCTGCACTTCAATGGCAAGGTGTTCGTGCTGGTGGGCGACATGACCTACTCATCCGCCATCCTGTTCAGCAATACGGTGCAGGACCACGGCTTTGCCAAGCTGGTGGGCGCTGGCGGTTATGCCTATGTGCGCCAGACGGGTGGCATCCAGAAACAGCACCTCCTGCCCCACACCGGGCTGGAAGTGGTGGTGCCGCGCTTTGTGCTCGACCGCCCTTCCGGCAAACGCGAGCCGGCGCTGGTGCAGCCGGATATCGTGCTGGCCGACGATCCGTTCGACCGCCAGGCGCTGGTCAATGCGCTACTAAAGCATCCTGCCGCAACAGGGAATTGAAGTAGCTGCGTGCCGCCAGCAGGCAGGGCGCGCCGGCCATGCGTGTGTGGTAGTTCTCCATCAGCAGCTCCTGCACGCTGCGGCCGGATTTGGCCGCCTCCTCCTTCGCCCGCTGCGCGACTTCGTCACGGATCAGGCCGAACGCCAGCCGGGACAAGCGGAAGTCGTCGGGCGCATCCTGCTCCTCCAGATCCACCACGGTCGGCGGTGCGCCATGCTGGCTGAAGTATTCGGCCGCTGCCGTGGCGTTGAAGAACGGTACCGACGGGTCCTTGCTGCCGCCGCATAGCAGCAGCGGGCTTTGCGGGACATAGTTGCGCAGATCATTCTTCAGCATCCACTTGCGCAGGTTGTTGGCTGGCATGCATTCACTGCCATCGCAGGGATTGGCAGCCACATCCTGCAGGTAAGCTTCGCGGTAGCTGGTGCGCACCAGGTGCGGCTGCGCATCGCGCGCGAACAGGGCGCGCTTGGGCAGCTTGCCCTGCTTGACCAGCTCCCGCGGTTTCAGGCGGCTGGGCAGCAGCGATTCGATGCCGTTGGCGTACTGGCTTTCGTACAGCTCGTCCGGCTTGCTGTAGATGGCGGCGCCGGCGCGCTGGGCGGAAGTGGCGATCAGCGGCAGGTACAGCGTGATGCCGGCACTCGGTGCGCCGCCAAACACCATGTCCGCAAAACGCGCCATGGCGTAGGGGCCGGACAGGCCGGCGGCGGCGGTGACCTTGAATTCGCTGCCGTGCTGCATGGCGCGCTGGGTGGCCAGCGCAACATAGCCGCCTTGCGAGTAGCCGGTCAGGAACAGCTGGGGTCCAGACTGGGCTTTCAGCTTCACCATCGCAGTGCGGGCGGCGCGCAGGGCGTCGATCATGTCGGCCGCCTGCTGCTCGGCGTTCAGGTAGGGATGGTAGGACAGCGAGGAGCCCTCGTAACCCGCGTAATTGGGCGCGACGACGATATAGCCCTGCGCCGTGAACAAGGCCGCCACCAGCTTCGCTTCGCCACGCAGGCTGGCCATATTGTGGTCCTTGAGGGGCGAGGTGCCGTGGGCGTACAGCAGCACCGGGCGCGGGCCCTGGCAGGCCGGGTCTTTGCCGGATGGCAGCATCAACGCCGTGCTGGCGTCGGTCGGTTCGCCGCTGCCGCCAACGGTTGAATAACGCAGGCTATAGGTGGTGATGGTGCAGCGCGGCTTGCCGGCCACGTCGGCCAGGGCGTCGCCGGCTTTTTCCAGCACTTCGGACAGCATGGCCGGATCGATACGCTTGGAGGTGGTGAAGACGCCGGTCTCGATGCGCGACAGCGTGGGACCGGACAACAGCGTGCCGCGCTCGAAGACGAGCATGCTGCGGGCGCCGGATGAGGACTCTGCGGCGAACGCAGGCGCAGCCGCAGCGACAGCAACCAGCAGGGCAAAGGCGATGCGGGACATGGCAGCCTCCTCACTTGCGCAGGAGGCGGGCTGCCCCGTTGCGGTTACGTTTTCAGGAAACGTTCGATGATGCCGGTCGAGCCGAAGGCGGCACGGCGCAGACGATCGTTGACGCCCAGCCAGGCATCATCGGTCGGCGGTGCTTCCACCAGGATCAGATCAACTTGCTGCTGGTCCATGGCGCGCAACGCGGCATACACACCATAAGCATACCCCTTTGGCTCGGCAGGCAGCGCCACATTTGGCTGAGCGTCCGGGAACGGCGTGTAGTGGATCAGCGCGGCACTACGCCCACGCAGCTTGAGTTCTGCAAGGGTTTTTTCGATGTCGCCGGTTGGCAACAGCGCCACCGGCGCCTTCGGTGCGTAATGCGATTCCAGCGTGCCGGAAGCGCGCGGTGCGGCCTGGTCGGGCTGGGCCACCAGGATGCCGATCACGGTGGCGATTTGCATCGCGGTAATGTGGCCGGGGCGCAGCAGCACCGGACCATGCGTGCCCAGGCGCGACAGGTCGAGGATGGTGGACTCGATGCCGACCTGGCTTGAACCGCCATCGAGGATGGCGGCCAGGCGCGGGTCATCGCCAAACTCATCGCGCACATGCTGCGCGGTGGTCGGGCTGACGTTGCCGAACTTGTTGGCCGACGGCGCAGCGACGCCGCCCTTGCCGCCCTTGAAGGCTTTCAGCAGCTCCATCGCCACCGGGTGCGATGGGCAGCGGATGCCGACCGTATCCTGGCCGCCGGAAACGGCGTCAGGAATGTGGGCGTTGCGCTTCAGGATCAGGGTCAGCGGGCCAGGCCAGAAATGCTTTACCAGCTCGCGCGCTTCGTCCGGTACATCGGTGGTCCAGTAATCAAGATCGGCGCCGGGGGCGACGTGCACGATCACCGGATGGTCTTGCGGGCGGCCTTTGGCGGCGTAGATCTTGGCAACGGCTTCCGGGTTTTCGGCATCCGCACCGAGGCCGTACACGGTCTCGGTGGGGAACGCCACCAGGTCGCCAGCCTCCAGTGCGGCAGCTGCGCTGGAGATGTCGCGGGATGCGGCGTCGCTCATGGCTCGATACCCAGGATGGCGCAGGCAGCGGTGTGCTGCTGCTGCGCTTGCGCCAGCGTCGGTGCGACGAAGGTCAGGTGGCCCATCTTGCGGGCGCGGCGCGGTTCTTCCTTGCCGTACAGGTGCAGGTTGGCGCCTGGCAGCGCCAGCACCTTGTCCCACGCCGGTTCGCGCACGGTGTCGCCGTCGTACCAGATATCGCCCAGGATGTTCAGCATCACGGCCGGCGAATGCTGGCGCACATCGCCCAGCGGCAGGCCGGCCATGGCGCGCACTTGCTGTGCGAACTGGCTGGTGACGCAGGCGTCGATGGTGTAGTGGCCGCTGTTGTGCGGACGCGGCGCCATCTCGTTCACGACCAGCGAGCCATCCGCCAGCACGAAGAACTCGATGCACAGCACGCCCACGTAACCCAGCTCCGCCACCAGCGCCTGCGCTGCATGCTGCGCCTTGGCAGCGCAGTCGGCGGTGATGTTCGGGCCCGGCACGGTGGTGGTGAACAGGATGCCGTCGCGGTGGACGTTTTCGGCGATCGGATAGACCACCGACTTGCCGTCGGCGCCGCGCGCGGTCAGCACCGACACTTCATACGCCAGCGGCAGCATCTTCTCCAGCAGGCAGGTGACCTTGCCCATGCCTTCGAAGGCGGCGCGCACGTCGTCGCGCGACTTCACACGCACCTGGCCTTTGCCGTCGTAGCCCATGCGCACGGTTTTCAGGATGCCTGGCAGCAGGTCTTCACTGATGGCGTCGATGTCGGCATCGGTGGCGATCACCTTGTGCGGCGCAGGCATCACGCCCGATTTGGCGGCGCTGGCGACGAAGAAGCTCTTCTCCGCGATACGGTCCTGCGCCACGGACACGCCGTGCGCATTCGGCGCCACGAAGACCGATTGCGCCAGGCGCGACAGGCTGTCGGCCGGTACGTTCTCGAACTCGGTGGTGACGGCCACGCATTGCGCAGCCAGTGCATCCAGGCCGGCGGCATCGCTGTAGCCGGCGTTGATCAGGCGGTTGGCGGCCTGCCCCGCAGGGCAGTCAGATGCCGGCTCCAGCACGGCCACGTTGTAGCCCATGCTCTGCGCGGCGTGCGCGAACATGCGGCCAAGCTGGCCGCCGCCCATCACACCAAGCCACGACGGAGGGTTCTTCACATTACTCATAACGGCAGGGTCATTGCTTTGGCGACGTTGGTTTGCGCCACACGGAACTCTTCCAGCTTGCCGGCCAGCGCGTCGTCGGTGGTGGCGATGATCGCCACGGCAGTCAGGGCCGCGTTGGCGGCGCCCGCTTCGCCGATGGCGAAGGTCGATACCGGCACGCCCTTCGGCATCTGCACGATGGACAGCAGCGAGTCTTCGCCGCGCAGGTACTTGGACGGCACCGGCACGCCCAGCACCGGCACGATGGTCATTGCAGCGACCATGCCTGGCAGGTGGGCCGCGCCGCCGGCGCCGGCGATGATGGCACGCAGGCCGCGCTCGCGCGCGCTCTTGGCGTAGGCATACATCTCGTCCGGCATGCGGTGGGCGGAGATCACTTGCGCTTCATACGGCACGCCGAACTGTTTCAGCATGTCGACGGCGTTCTTCATCACGTCCCAGTCCGAGGACGAGCCCATGATGATGCCGACCAATGGTTTGTTGTCCGACATGGCTTATACCTTCAGCTTCTCGCCGGTCAGGCGTTCGATGGCTTCGAAGTACTTGGCCTGGGTCTTTTCGATCACTTCCGCTGGCAGGGCTGGCGCCGGCGGAGCCTTGTTCCAGTCTTTCAGGGTTTCCAGGTAGTCGCGCACGAACTGCTTGTCGTAGGACGGTGGCGAGATGCCTGGACGGTAGGAGTCGGCCGGCCAGAAACGCGAGGAGTCGGCGGTCAGCACTTCGTCCATCAGGTGCAGCACGCCGTTGTCGTCCAGGCCGAATTCGAACTTGGTGTCGGCGATGATGATGCCCTTGGTGGCGGCGTAGTCGGCAGCGGTGGTGTACAGCTTGATCGCAACGTCGCGGATCTTGGCGGCCAGTTCGGCGCCGATTTTCTTTTCCATCTCTTCGAAGGAGATGTTTTCGTCGTGTTCGCCCAGGTCGGCTTTGGCGGCCGGGGTGAAGATCGGGGCTGGCAGCTTGTCGGCTTGCTGCAGGCCTTCCGGCAGCTTGATGCCGCAGATGCTGCCAGTCGCCTGGTAGTCTTTCCAGCCGGAGCCGATGATGTAGCCACGTACCACTGCTTCCACCAGGATTGGCTTCAGGCGCTTCGCGACGACTGCGCGGCCTTTCACCTGGTCTACTTCGTCGGCTGCCACTACGGACTCAGGGCTTACGCCGGTCAGGTGGTTGGGGACGATGTGGCCCAGCTTCTCGAACCAGAAGTCGGACATCTGGTTCAGGACCATGCCTTTACCAGGGATCGGTTCGTTCATCACAACGTCGAAGGCGGACAGGCGGTCGGTGGTGACAATCAGGATCTTGTCGTCGCCAACGGCGTAGTTGTCGCGCACTTTACCGTGGCCGAGCAGAGGGAGGGATTTGATGGAGGATTTGTACAGGCTGTTCATGGCGGGGGCTATCTTGAGATTTTTGAACCGGTAAACCTGGGTCTGACCCAAGGGTCAGACCCGACCGGCGGCGGCTGCGTGTCTGGGTCAGACCCTTGGGTCTGACCCTGCCTTACCGGTTTAAATTACTTAACGATCTGGGCCAGCTCACCGGCCTTGTAACGCTCAGCCATCTTCTCCAATGGAATTGGCTTGATCAGCGACGCACGGCCTTCGCAGCCGAACGACAGGAAGCGCGCCTTCACCACTTCTTCCGCAGCAGCGCGGGCTGGCTTCAGGAAGTCGCGCGGGTCGAACTTCGATGGGTTCTCGAACATGTACTTACGCACAGCGGCGGTCATGGCCAGACGGATATCGGTGTCGATATTGATCTTGCGCACGCCGTGACGGATACCTTCCTGGATCTCTTCCACCGGCACGCCGTAGGTTTCCTTCATATCACCGCCGAATTCGCGGATGATCGCCAGCAGTTCCTGAGGAACCGACGACGAACCGTGCATCACCAGGTGGGTGTTAGGAATGCGTGCGTGGATTTCCTTGATGCGGTCGATCGCCAGGATGTCGCCGGTTGGCTTGCGGGTGAACTTGTAGGCGCCGTGCGAGGTGCCGATCGCGATGGCCAGCGCATCGCACTGGGTCTTCTGCACGAAGTCGGCAGCTTGCGCCACGTCGGTCAGCAGCTGTTCGCGGGTCATGGTGCCTTCCGCGCCGTGGCCGTCTTCCTTGTCGCCCTTCATGGTTTCCAGGGAACCCAGTACGCCCAGTTCCGCTTCCACGGTCACGCCGATGGAGTGGGAGAACTTCACCACTTCGCGCGACACGTCGACGTTGTACTCGTAGGAAGCCACGGACTTGCCGTCAGCCATCAGCGAGCCGTCCATCATCACCGACGAGAAGCCGGAGCGGATTGCAGCCATGCAGACTGCCGGCGACTGGCCGTGGTCCTGGTGCATGACGACAGGGATGTGCGGGTAGGCTTCGATCGCTGCGTCGATCAGGTGACGCAGGAAGGCTTCACCAGCGTACTTACGCGCGCCGGCGGAAGCTTGCATGATCACCGGCGCGTTGACCGCGTCGGCAGCGGCCATGATGGCCTGCACTTGCTCCAGGTTGTTGACGTTGAAAGCCGGGATGCCATAGCCGTGTTCAGCGGCGTGGTCCAGCAGTTGACGCATGGATACGAGGGACATGGTAGTACTCCAAACAATAAAGAAATCGTTAGCGTTCGTTATCGAGCCGAATCGGCGCGGTGAGTAAACTCACCTACTTTCACGATACGCAGTGCGTTCGTGCCGCCCACCTTGCCCATCGGCGCACCCCAGGTAACCACAATCATATCGCCCTTCTCGGCGATACCCTGTTTTACCAGGAGGTCTTCAGCGGCGCGCAACACGACGTCGGTCGGCGCGTCCTGCATCAGCTGGTGGGTGCGTACGTTACGGTACAAGGCCAGCTTACGCTGGGTAATGGTGCTCGGCGTGAGCGCAATAATCGGGGTGTCGATGTTGTGGCGGCTCATCCACAGCGCGGTGGAGCCGGATTCGGTCAGGGCCACAATCGCCTTCACGCGCAGGTGGTGCGCGGTGAACAGGGCGCCGTAGGCGATCGACTGGTCGATACGGGTGAAGCGGGCGTTCAGGAAGTCCGCTTCCTGCTTGTTGTATTCGGAACTTTCGGCTTCGGTACAGATGGCCGCCATCATTTCCACGGTTTCCACCGGGTATTTGCCGGAAGCGGTTTCGGCCGAGGCCATCACCGCATCGGTACCGTCCAGCACCGCGTTGGCCACGTCCGACACTTCGGCGCGGGTCGGCACGGCGTTGAAGATCATCGACTCCATCATCTGGGTCGCGGTGATCGCAATCTTGTTCGACTCGCGCGCCATACGGATCATGCGCTTTTGCAGCGCCGGCACGGCGGCGTTGCCTACCTCAACAGCCAGGTCGCCACGGGCCACCATGATGCCGTCGGAAGCGTTCAGGATTTCCTGCAGCGCAGGGATGGCTTCCGCGCGCTCGATCTTGGCGATCATCATCGGCTTGAAGCCAAACGGCTCGCCGGCGATATTGGCCAGCTGGCGCGCCATTTCCATGTCGGTGGCGTTTTTCGGGAAGGAGATCGCCAGGTAATCTGCCTGGAACGACATCGCAGTCTTGATGTCTTCCATGTCCTTGGCGGTCAGGGCTGGCGCGGTCAGGCCGCCGCCCTGGCGGTTGATGCCCTTGTTGTTGGACAGCTCGCCGCCGATCTTCACGGTGGTGTGGATTTCGCTGCCGTTGATCTTGTCCACGGTCAGCACGATCAGGCCGTCGTTCAGCAGCAGTACATCGTTCGGCTTGACGTCGGTCGGCAGGTTCTTGTAGTCCAGGCCGACGCGCTCCTGGTTGCCCAGTTCGCCGTTCTCGCCCCACTTCGAATCGAGGATGAACTTGTCGCCCTTGGCCAGTTCGATCTTGCCGTTTTCAAACTTGCCCACACGGATCTTCGGACCCTGCATGTCGGCCATGATCGCCACTTCCTTGCCGCACTCGGCAGCCGCCTGGCGCACCAGCTTGGCGCGGTCGATATGGTCCTGCGCCTTGCCATGCGAGAAGTTCAAGCGGACCACGTCCACGCCTGCCTTGATCATCTGGATCAGGATATTCAGGTCGGTCGATGCTGGGCCGATAGTTGCGACGATCTTGGTACCACGTGCCATGAAGGTTTCCTTCGTGTTGAGCTTGAAAAAGTTCAAAAGGCGCCTTGCGGGCGCCTTTTACCATGTTACTGCGCGCGTTGCGCCAGGATTTCCACTGCCGGCAGGGTCTTGCCTTCCAGGAATTCCAGGAAGGCGCCGCCGCCGGTGGAGATATAGCCGATCTTGTCGGTGATCGCGTATTTCGCAATCGCTGCCAGGGTGTCGCCACCACCGGCAATCGAGAAGCCCTTGGAGTTGGCGATGGCCATGGCCAGGGTCTTGGTGCCTTCGCCGAACTGGTCGAACTCGAACACGCCGACCGGACCGTTCCAGACAATGGTGCCGGCTTCCGCGATTTGCGCGGCCAGCTTGGCGGCGGTCTTGGGACCGATGTCCAGGATCATGTCGTCGTCGGCCACATCAGCCACGGCCTTTACGGTAGCAGCTGCGGTTGGCGAGAATTCCTTCGCGCACACCACGTCTTCCGGAATCGGCACCTGCGCGCCGCGGGCGGCCATGATGTCGATGATGGCCTTGGCTTCAGCGACCAGGTCCGCTTCCGCCAGCGACTTGCCGATCTTCAGGCCGGCAGCCAGCATGAAGGTGTTGGCGATGCCGCCGCCGACGATCAGGTTGTCCACCTTGTCGGCCAGCGATTTCAGGATCGACAGCTTGGTCGATACTTTGGAACCGGCCACGATGGCCAGCAGCGGACGGGCTGGCGCGCCCAGGGCCTTGCCCAGCGCATCCAGCTCAGCGGCCAGCAGCGGACCGGCGCAAGCGATCGGTGCGAACTTGGCGATACCGTGGGTGGTGGCTTCGGCGCGGTGTGCAGTGCCGAAAGCATCGTTCACGTACACGTCGCACAGCTTGGCCATTTTCTCGGCCAACTCATCGGAGTTCTTCTTTTCGCCCTTGTTGACGCGGCAGTTTTCCAGCAGCACCACCTGGCCGGCGGCGACTTCCACGCCATCGACCCAGTTCTGCTTCAGCTCTACCGGCTGGCCCAGCAGCTCGGACATACGCTTGGCGATCGGCGCCAGGCTGTCTTCGGCCTTGAACTCGCCCTCGGTCGGACGGCCCAGGTGGGAGGTCACCATGACCTTGGCGCCAGCGCCCAAGGCTGCCTTAATCGCCGGAATCGAAGCACGGATGCGGGTATCTTCGGTGATATTGCCCGCATCATCTTGCGGCACGTTCAGATCTGCACGGATAAAGACGCGCTTGCCTTGCAGCGCATTGTGCGCCACCAGGTCTTCCAGACGGTTGAATTTCAGCATTGGTTACTCAAGGGTCATAATTGGAAAGACCGCTATTTTACCTTAAGCCGCGCCCCGTTACCCGCTTGTTAACCTCGGGTAAAGCCGATATTTAGTTGTCAGACTGGAAAGTCGGTGCCAGGTCTGTCAAACGGGCAAAAGCAGGCGGAGCGCGGTAAAGCAGGCCATGCCGAAAATGATCGTCTCGAGCATGTTGCGGCGGGCCAGGTAGTAGGCAATGGCGGCAATGCCGGCGATTAGCTTGTAGTTATGGAAGCCAAACTCGATCGTGCCTTGCGCGCCAAGCAGCAGGTCGGGGCCGATGATGGCGGCCAAGGCGCACGAGGGCGCGTAGCGCAGCATCTCCTGCACGCGGGTCGGGATCGAGACGTGCTCGCCGATTACCCAGAACGAGGAGCGGGTGATGGCGGTGGCGATGGCCAGGGCGAGAATCGTCAGCCAGATTTCAAGATCAGACATTGGCGGCCTTCCGTCGTTCGATTTGCTCTTCAATCACCATGGCGGTGACCATGCCGACAATCACGGCGGCCAGCAGGCCCAGCTTGTATGGCAGTTCGTGCGCGAGGACGGCGGTGCCGGCGGCGACCAGGGCGCCCACCAGCGCCGGGCGGGTAGCGACCATCGGTACGGTGATGCAGACAATCGCCAGCGTGCCGGCAAAACCCAGCCCCCATTCGGCCGGCACCGCGCTGCCGAGGAAAATGCCGGCAATCGAACCCGCCTGCCAGGCAAACCAGTTGGGATACAGCAGGCCACGCAGGTAGGACACTTTGCCCTCTGCCGGCTTTTCACTCGGATAGCGTTGCAGGAACATGGCGGTGGTCATATCGCCGGCGCCGTAGCCAAGCAGGAAGCGGCGCAGCACGGGCAGCTTGGCAAAATGCGGCGCCAGCAGCGCGGCAAAAATCACGAAGCGCAGATTAACCACCACGGCGGTCAGGAAAATCACCCAGATCGGGGCGGCCGCAGCAATCAGCGGCAGCGAGGCGAGTTGCGCGGAACCTGCGAAGACAACCAGGGTCATGCCCAGCGCCTGCATCACGGTGAGGCCGGATTTGACCATGGCGACGCCGACCACCAGCCCCCAGGCGCCAATCCCGAACAGGGTCGGGGTGCCGTCTTTCAATCCTGCTCGCCAGGAGGGTTCGTGGTGGGCCGCTACATCGGGCTCGCTATCGGGATGACTCATGTGGTGTATATGCCACGGCTTCGCTGGCTGCCATGTCGGAAACCCGACATTTTACCGGTGAATTCTTATCATTGCGCGGATGGATTAAAATCTTGGTTTTTGATATCGCGGAGTGTTATAAGATGAGCAACGCCACCCAGCCAGTCGAACTCGATGGTAAAGACCTGCCGGCCTACTGCCCTAATCCGGCCATGCCGCTGTGGTCTTCGCACCCGCGCGTGTTCCTGGACTTTAAGCATGGCGAAGCGAAGTGCCCCTACTGCGGCACCCAGTACAAACTGAAGCCTGGTACCGAAGTCGGCCACCATTAATCACACCCGGAGCCCGGATGGCAGCGCGTAAACACCAGAATGGCAGTGCGGCAGAAGTCGAAGCAGCCTTTTACGATGCCTTGAACCGGGCCGACCTGGAAGCCTTGATGGCGCTGTGGGCCGATGATGAAGAAATCGTCTGCGTCCACCCTGGCGGGCCGCGCCTGATCGGCCATGCGGCGATCCGTGCCTCCTGGGCTGCACTTTTGGAACATGGCGGCCTGCAAATCCGTCCTTCCCAGCTGCACGAGACACACAACCTGATGAGTTCGGTGCATACTGTCATCGAGGGCGTCACTGCAGCGAGCGGCGAGCCGGCGCACCTGATTGCGACCAATGTGTACGTTAAGACACCGAAGGGTTGGCGCATTGTGTTGCATCATGTCTCTGTAGCGCCGGGAGCCGTTCCCGTCGATCCGCGCGCTCAAATTCTGCACTAAAAAAAGGGGGATCGTGCCCGCTGGGACGATCCCAGCCGCGCCATGAACTACATCGCCCCTTTCTGGCTGCCAAGCGGCCACTTACAGACCATCTATCCGGCGACCTGCATCGCCAAGCCCGACGTCGGTTTCCGGCGTGAACGCTGGCAGACGCCGGATGCGGATTTCATCGATGTCGATTTCGTCGACGGCCGCCCGGGCCAGCCCTTTGTGGTGCTGTTCCACGGACTGGAAGGGTCGTCCGACAGCCATTACGCGCGTGCGCTGATGGCGGAAATCTCGCGCCGCGGCTGGTCGGGCGCGGTGCCGCATTTCCGTGGCTGCTCGGGGGAGCCTAACCTGGCGCCGCGCTTCTACCATTCTGGCGACTCCGGCGAACTCGATTGGATCATCCGCCGCCTGCACCCGCGTGCAACGGGCCGCTTCTACGCATGCGGCGTGTCGCTCGGTGGCAACGTGCTGCTGCGCTGGCTGGGCGAATCGCAGCACCAGGCGGAGTTTGTCGATGCGGCGTGCGCGGTATCTGCGCCGCTGGATCTGGCGCAAGGCGGCAGTGCCTTGTCGCGCGGCTTGAGCCGCCTGTACACGCGCATGTTCCTGCAAACACTGAAACCAAAGTGCGTGGCCAAGCTGCAGCAGTTCCCGGGCCTGTTCGATCTCGATGCGCTGATGGCGGCGCAGGACCTGCACTCCTTCGATAACGTGGTGACGGCGCCTTTGCACGGCTACCGCGATGCGGACGATTACTGGGACCGCGCCAGCGCCAAGCACGTGCTGACCGATATCACGGTGCCGACCCTGGTTCTGAACGCAAAGAACGATCCGTTCATGCCGGGCGCCTACCTGCCGCGCAAGGCGTCGCGCCAAGTGGTGCTGGATTATCCTGAAGAAGGCGGCCACGTGGGCTTTGCCACCGGCCGCATGCCGGGCAGCCTGGGTTGGCTGCCGCTGCGCATGCTGAACTTCCTGACCGCCACTGAAATGGCGGAGGTGTAGGCGATGGACGAAATCGTCAAGCAGGCCATGGCCAAGTGGCCCAACGTGCCGCATTGTTACGGCTGGCTGGGCCTCGACGCGCGCGGCAACTGGCGCATGCGCGATGAACGCGCGCAGCATTTCAACGAAGCGGGCGACAAGCTCACCAACCCCGCGCTGGTGGGCTTCATCACGCGCAACTACCAAAGCGATGAACGTGGCTGCTGGTATTTCCAGAACGGTCCGCAGCGAGTCTACCTTAACCTGGAGGCGACGCCCTTCATCGCCCGCACCGATCCGGCGCAAGGCTTTGTGCTGCATACCGGCGTGCCGCTGGGCGAGGTGGATGCGGCCTGGCTGACCGAGGCCGGCGAGCTGCTGCTGCGCAGCGGCGCTACGCTGGCGCAGTTGGATGACCGCGACTTCGCGCAGGTGCTGCCGATGGTGGAACTGAATGGCCGCCCGGTAGGCGATAACGCGCTGCTGGCCTGGCTCGACGCAGCGGCCAACGATCCGGCCGGCCTGTCGCCGCTGACCCTGCGCATCGGCGATCGTGCGGTGCCGCTGGCGGCCATGGCGCGCGACAGCGTCGCAACCACCTTCCGCTTCGAGCGCCTGCCGCAGCCGGCTTAGTCTTTGTCCTTCTTCTTATCGCCCATCATCTCGCGGCGCTTGGCTTGCAGCTCGCGCTCGCGGGCGTCGATCACGGACTGGTCGTAGTAGGTGGCGTCCGGCGCCTTGCGGGCCAGGGCCAGCTGGTCGAGCGCGGCCAGCACGCCGCCCAGCAGGACGTACGATTCCGCCAGCGAAATATGCTGCAGGGCGATCTTGCCTTGCTTGGCGTAGGCCTGCGCCAGGTAGTCGTGCAGCTCGGGTTCGCGGCGGTACATCTGCAGCTGGTCGCGCAGGAAGCGCGTGGCTTCCTCGTATTTTCCGCCCTTGATCAAAGCATCCGAGTACTGCCACACAAGGCCGCGCGATAGCGGGAAGCGGGCTTGCGCCGACTTGGCTTCGTCAATGGCGGCGGCGATCACTTCCGGCCTGGTCTCCTGCGCCAGTTTGATTTCAAGCGACATATAGGCCAGGGCCGAATCGGTGGTGCCGCGCGGGATCGGGGTGCTGAAGGCGCCCGGGATCGGCGGCTTGTCGATGGTGGCGATTGCTTTGTCCAGCCATTCCCGGGCAGCGGCGTATTCGCTGCGCTTGAGCGCGACCATGGCCAGACCGTACTGCCCTGCGGCGACATTCTGGCGCCCGGGCTGCAGGAGCTGGTTGCGGAATACGGCCTCGGCATCGGACAGCCCTTTGTTGCTTTCGTCCTGCAGCACGCGCGCACGGGCGCGCACCAGGTGGAAGTCCATGCCGTCCACGCGCGGGCGGAAATTCTGTTCGCGGATGCGGGCCTGGATGTCGGCGATACGTTCGCTGGTCAGCGGGTGGCTCATCAGCCACGGCGGCAGCAAGTCGCTGTACAGGCGCGTGCTGGCCTGCATGCGCTGGAAGAAGGCCACCATGCCGCTGGAGTCATAGCCCGCCGCATTCATGATCTGGAAGCCGACGCGGTCGGCCTCGCGTTCTGCGTCGCGGCCGAAATTCAACTGGCGCTGGATCGCCAGGCCCTGCCCGCCCATGAATACGCCGATCGCGGCGTCGGGACTGGATTTGGCTGCCAGTGCGGCCAGCAGCATTGCCGCCAGCGGGATCAGTGCATCGTTCTTTTGCGCGCCCAGCTGGCGTGCGATGTGGCGCTGCGCCACGTGGCCGATTTCGTGCGACAGCACGGAGGCCAGTTCGGATTCGGTCTGCGCCGCCAGCAGCAGCGCGGAGTGCACGCCGATATAGCCGCCCGGCATGGCGAAGGCGTTCAGGTTTTTGTCGCGGATCGCGAAGAAGTAGTAATCGAGGTTGGCGTCGCCGCGCGCGCCGGGCCGTGCGTCCACCAGCTTGCTGCCGAAGGCATTCAGGTATTCGATGATGGGCGGGTCATCCAGGTAATCGCGCTCGAAACGCAGGCCCTGCATGATCTCTTCGCCCAGGCGCTTCTCCATCACCGGCGACAGGTCCTCGCGCGAGGCGTCGCCCAGGGTCGGCAAGTCAGGCTGCTGCTGCGCCTGCCCCGCCGGAGCGGCGATCAGCAGGCTGGATACCAGAGCCGCCAGCAAAGGGCGGCGAAAATGTAGTGCATTCACAGTGCTATCATACCCGTTCAACAAGAGACTCTCGCGATGACCGAACACCTTACTCATTTTGACGCTGCCGGACAGGCCCATATGGTCGATGTCGGCGCCAAGGCCGAAACCCACCGCATTGCCGTCGCCACCGGCAGCATCCGCATGAAGCCGGAAACGCTGGCGCTCATTCTATCGGGAACGGCCAAGAAGGGGGATGTGCTCGGCATCGCGCGCATCGCAGCCATCATGGCGTCCAAGCGCACGGCCGACCTGATCCCGCTATGCCATCCGCTGGCCCTGACCCGCGTCGCGGTGGACTTTACCACTGATGAAGCCAATAGCGCGGTGCATTGCCGCGCGCAGGTGGAAACCTATGGCAAGACCGGTGTGGAAATGGAGGCCCTGACTTCGGTGCAGGTGGGCCTGCTGACCATCTACGATATGTGCAAAGCGGTCGACCGCGGCATGACCATGACCGATATCCGCGTCACGGAAAAAGCCGGCGGCAAGTCGGGCGACTGGAAAGCCTGATGCTGCGCCGCGCCGCCCTCGCCTGCTGTCTGGCACTGCTGGCCGCTTGCGACGATGGTGGCGCTGGCGGTGCGGCCAGCGTCGCCAACGTTGAATGGCACCGCCAGGACCTGAACGCGCAGATATCGCGCTGGCAGGCGATCGCGCCGACGCCTTCCGGCTTGATGCTGGGAGAATTCGACCGCAACTGGAAACCGACCGCCAACGGCGCCGGCGACCTGACACTGCACAGCCGCGTGGTCTACACCATGCTGGTAGGCTATGAGGCCAGCGGCGACCAGCGCTATCTGGAGGCGGCGCGGCGCGGCACCGATTTCATGCTCGAGCATTTCCGCGACCGCGAATTTGGCGGCTTCTACCAGCGTGTCGATGCAACGGGCAAGGTGATTGGCGCGCACAAGAATGCTTACGGCCATGCATTTGCGCTGCTGGCCCTTTCGCATGCGGCGCGCGTGACCGGCGAGGCGAAGTACAAGGAGGCGGCGCTGGCGGCCTGGCGCGATATCCGCGACAAGCTGCGCGAGCCCGGCGGCGGCTTGCGCATGGGCGGGCCGCGCGACTTCATGACGGGCCCCAGCAAGGGCTATTCGCAGAACCACCTGATGCATATGTTCGAGGCCCAGCTGGCCCTGATCGAAGCCACCGGCGACCAGTCGGTCGTGGCCGATGCGCGCGAACTGGGCGACTTCGTGCTGAACAAACTGATGCAGGGCCTGCCGACCGGTGGCGCCTATATTCCGGAGTGGTATGACGGGAATTGGCAACCATTGAAAGACGGCAACGGCTATATCGACATCGGCCACCAGTTCGAATGGAGCCACCTGCTGCGCACGGCGGAACGGCGCGGCTTGCCGCCGATCTATACCGATGTGGCGGACCGCTTGCTCAAGTATGCGGTGGCCAACGGCTACGACGAGCAGGACGGCGGCATCTATGCCCGGGTCTATGCCAACGGCGAAGTGGACCGGCGCAAACTCTGGTGGCCCCAGGCCGAGGCGATGCGGGCCTTCCTGGCGGTGCCGGAGCGGCCAGACATGGTGCGCAGGTACCAGGAAACACAGGAACTTGTTGACAAGGAGTTCCTGGACCACGAGCATGGAGGATGGCTAATCGGGGCGCGCAAGAATTGCAGCACTGCCGATTGCAGCAAACTTCAGCCGGACCCTTATCACCTGGTCGGCTTGCATTGGACAGTCCTGTCAACTAAACAATAATTGATACCTTGCGTTATTGTACAATAAGCAATTGCTTACGAATGGACAATAACTAATGGCGGGCGAAAGCAAATTGCAGGAGTACGCGTTTGAGCAGATGAACCTGCAGGTAGGCGGGCGCATCCAATTGATCACGCACCGCACCTTACGTCCCGTCCAGCACTTCTCCACCGTGATCGGCTGGGTCAAAGACGAGTATATGATCGTCAAGATTCCTCAGGAAAACGGCATGCCCATCGCGATCAGCGAAGGCGACAAGCTGACTGTGCGTGTCTTCTCCGGCGTCAATGTGTGCTCTTTCTCGACCGTGGTGCAGCGCGTTTTCCTGCGGCCGCTGATGTATGCCCACGTGAGCTTCCCTACCGATATCCAGGGCACCAGCCTGCGCGCGGCGATGCGGGTCAAGGTCGATATTCCGGCCCAGATGATCCGCGACGATGGCCATCACGCTTCGGTGTTCCTGGTCAACCTGAGCGTCTCCGGCGCCCTGGTCGAGTCGGCCACGCCGGTCGGCCGCGACGGCGATCTGGTGCAGCTCGACTTTACCCTGCTGGCGCCGCCGGATAACCGGCAAGTGGTGATCCATACGCCGGCGCTGATCCGCAATGCCAGCGTGGCGCAGTCGCAAAAAATGGAGGGGAAGGATGTGTTCAGCTACGGCGTGCAGTTCACCAACCTCGACCCTGCCCACTTCACCCTGCTGCAAAACCTGACCTACGAGGCCATGCTGGCCGACCGGCAAAAAATCGTGTGAGCTGCCGCCAATAAAAAAAACCGGGCCGAAGCCCGGTTTTTTATTCGATACGCTAGCGATTAGGTACCGGAGGCAGCTGCTGCGCAAGCAGTTGCTGGGTTATTCTTTTCAATTGCTGCTTTTGGTACGGCTTCGGTGATGTCGGTGGTGTTGTACCAGGTCACGTTAGCTTTGCCGCCAGTCAGGCCGCATGGGGTCATGGTGATCTTCTTGCCAGCGGTCACGCCTTTACCCAGGTCAGCCAAGGTCAGTTCCACGACGCCGCTGGTGGTGTCGAAGGAAACCGCGGTCACTTCTTTGGTTGGGTTGAAGGCTGGAACCACACCGGCGCCGATGCCGCAACCGGTCAGAGTACCGCCAGCTTCCTGTGCGCAGGTGCCGACCGCGGTCTTCACTGGGTCGACTGCGGACAGCGCGTTACCGATCTTGGCTTTCAGGGTGTAGTCGGAGTAGGCTGGGATTGCCACTGCGGCCAGGATACCGATGATAGCAACAACGATCATCAGTTCGATCAGGGTAAAACCGGCTTGAGCCTGACGCTTAATCATTTTCATGGATTTCATTTTGCTACTCCTTCAGGTAAGAAACTAAAATTGGGTGGGACACTTGGGTATGAGCAATCGGTGTGCCAGCCTTTTTTGCCTAAAATTTGAGCAAAATGTCCCCAAAATTGTCACAGATTGTCACTTTTGGGATGCATGCTGACGTTTTTTGTCGCAGCGCTGACAAAAAACGGCAAAAAAAGACCGGGCCACTGGCCCGGTCTTTTCAGGAAGCTACTGATTAAGAGCCGGTGGCCGCGCAAGCAGTTGCTGGGTTGTTCTTCGTGATCACGGCCAGAGGGATGGCTGCGGTGACGGTGGAGGTGTTGTACCAGGTCACATTGGAGCGGGTACCGTTCAGCAGGCCGCAAGGGGTCATGGTGATGGTCGCGCCGTCAGTCACGTTTTTACCCAAGGCCGACAGGGTCAGCGTGAGGACGCCGGAGCCATCCATGGTCACGGTCTTGACTTCTTTGGTTGGATTGAAAGCTGCAACGCCAGCGCCCAGGCCGCATGCGCCGATGTCACCGCCATTTTCGCCGAGGCAAACGCCAAGGTTTTTCTTCACAGCGTCGACCGAGTCCAGCGCCACGTTGATTTTCGACTTCAGGGTGTAGTCGGAGTAAGCAGGGATTGCCACTGCGGCCAGCACGCCGATGATGGCGACAACGATCATCAGTTCAATCAGGGTGAAGCCGGCTTGGGCTTGTTTTTTCATCATTTTCAGGGATTTCATCTATTCAACCTTATAGTGGATAACTAACAATAGTTACTACATATTTAGTAACAGCAATTGCCGTGCCAACCACTTTTACCCCAAAACAACTTGTTTTTTGACAATTATTGTCAGTTTTTGCAACTCTTACTGACAATCTTTGTCAAAACACATTAACTATTGTTTTGAAAGTAACAATAATTGTCAATTAAGATTGACGAAACGCCATCTGGATGCCGCTCAGGTCGAGCACGTCGCCGGCCTTCAGGCGCTGGGGCTGGCGCGCCAGTGGCGCACCGTTCAGGAGGGGGGATTTGTCGCCTTCCACATGGGCGGCGGAATAGCCGTCGGCGGCGCGGGCGATCACGACCACCTGGACACCGGGACGGCCAAGGCTGGTCACCGCCTTGGTCAGGCTGAGGGTCTTGCCGCTATTGCTGCCATTCAGGACTTCGATGTGGCCGAGCGGCAGCTGGGCCGACTCGGAAACCGGCGCCGGCGGCGGGGCCGGCATGGCGGGGACGGTGGCGGCGGCAGCGGCCAAGGGGCGGATGCCGTCGGCGATGAATTCGAGGTGGTACTTGGCCATCTTGATCACGTCCTTGTTCTGCAGGAAGTGCTTGCCGATACGGTGGCCGTTGACGAAAGTACCGTTGGTGCTTTGCAGGTCTTCCAGGAAGGAGTCGTCCAGGATGGTGGTGATGATGGCGTGCTCGCCGCTGACCGCCGGGTGGGCCAGGACGATGTCGTTATGCTTGTGGCGGCCAACGGTCATGCGCTCCTTGGTGAGCTGCACCGTTTGCTCTACGATTCCTTCACGCATGACGACGAGTTTTGCCAAACTTTTCTCCTTTAAACCGGTAAACCTGGGTCAGACCCGAGGGTCAGACCCAAAAACGAAAAAGGGGAGCCGGAGCTCCCCTTTATCATACAGCTAATATTACAGCATTGCCTTCAGCAGGCGGCCCATTTCGGATGGGTTCTTGGTAACCTTGATACCGCAGGCTTCCATGATTTCCAGCTTGGCTTGCGCGGTGTCGTCGCCGCCCGAGATCAGCGCGCCGGCGTGGCCCATGCGCTTGCCTGGAGGAGCGGTCACACCGGCGATGAAGCCAACCACTGGCTTCTTCATGTTGTCCTTGATCCAACGGGCTGCGTTGGCTTCGTCCGGACCGCCGATTTCGCCGATCATGATCACCGCGTCGGTGTCAGGATCGTCGTTGAACATGCGCATCACGTCGATGTGCTTCAGGCCGTTGATCGGGTCACCGCCGATACCAACTGCCGAAGACTGGCCCAGGCCCAGGGCGGTCAGCTGAGCAACCGCTTCATAGGTCAGGGTGCCGGAGCGCGATACCACGCCGATACGGCCCTTGCGGTGGATGTGGCCTGGCATGATGCCGATCTTGATTTCGTCTGGAGTAATCAGGCCTGGGCAGTTTGGGCCCAGCAGCAGGGTCTTGGAACCGGCTTTGGCCATGCGGTCCTTGATTTCCATCATGTCGCGCACTGGGATGCCTTCGGTAATGCAGATGGCCAGGTCCAGTTCAGCTTCCACGGCTTCCCAGATCGCAGCGGCTGCGCCTGCTGGTGGAACGTAGATCACGGAAACGGTGGCGCCGGTTTCCGATGCTGCTTCCTTGACGGAGGCGTAGATTGGGATGCCTTCGAAATCTTCGCCGGCTTTCTTCGGGTTCACGCCAGCGACGAAGGCTTCCTTGCCGTTCGCGTATTCGCGGCACATACGGGTGTGGAACTGGCCGGTCTTGCCGGTGATGCCCTGGGTGATGACTTTGGTGTCTTTGTTGATCAGGATAGACATATCGATTCCTTAATTATTTACCGGCAGCGGCAGCAACAACGGCCTTGGCTGCTTCTTCCATGGTGTCAGCGGCGATGATTGGCAAGCCGGATTCGGCCAGCATCTTCTTGCCCAGGTCTTCGTTGGTGCCCTTCATGCGCACGACCAGCGGCACGGACAGGGACACGGCCTTGGCGCCGGCGATCACGCCTTCGGCGATCACGTCGCAGCGCATGATGCCGCCGAAGATGTTCACCAGGATGGCTTTCAGCTCTGGGTTCTTCAGCATCAGCTTGAACGCTTCGGTGACTTTCTCGGTGGTGGCGCCGCCGCCCACGTCCAGGAAGTTGGCAGGCTCGCCGCCGAACAGTTTAATGGTGTCCATGGTCGCCATGGCCAGGCCGGCGCCGTTCACCAGGCAGCCGATGTTGCCGTCCAGGGAGATGTAGGCCAGGTCGAACTTGGAAGCTTCGACTTCCGCTGGATCTTCTTCATCCAGGTCGCGGTAAGCCACGATTTCCGGGTGACGGAACAGTGCGTTGGCGTCGAAGTTGAACTTGGCGTCCAGTGCGATGACCTTGCCGGAACCGGTCAGGATCAGTGGGTTGATTTCGGCCAGGGAAGCGTCGGTTTCCCAGTAGGCTTTGTACAGGCCTTGCAGGTTGGCGACCGCGTCGGCAACGGATGCGTCCGGTACGCCGATCTTGCGCGCCACGTCAGCGGCGTCCGCGTCGGTCAGGCCGACGGCTGGATCGATGATCACGTTGTGGATCAGCTCTGGGTGCTTTTCAGCGACTTCTTCGATGTCCATGCCGCCTTCGGAGGAAGCCATCAGGACGACGCGCTGGGAAACGCGGTCGGTCACCAGGGAAACGTACAGTTCCTTCTTGATGTCGGCGCCTTCTTCGATCATCAGGCGGCGTACTTTCTGGCCTTCAGGACCGGTCTGGTGGGTCACCAGCTGCATGCCCATGATCTGGTCGGCGTACTCTTTCACCTGTTCCATGGATTTGGCAACTTTCACGCCGCCGCCTTTACCACGGCCACCTGCGTGGATCTGTGCCTTAACAACCCATACTGGGCCGCCCAGGGTTTCCGCAGCTTTGACTGCTTCTTCCACGGACATGCACGGAATACCGCGCGGTACGGTCACTCCGAATTTTCGGAGGATTTCTTTGCCTTGATACTCATGGATTTTCATGCTGGCTTTCCCTTCTTTCGAATCGTTTGAATAGTAGTATTTTTCTACAGCACCTAGGCTGCTTCCGTCTTATTGACGTACCAGCGCGGGTAAAACTCGGCAACTGCCCCGCCATCGGTCTTCAGGGCGTGGCACTTGTCAAGTTGGAACGGTTTCTCAGTCGCAGTGTTGGAGCGCTCGTTCACCGGCCACACATCGTTGGCAAAGGCTTGCATGGCTGCCGTCGGCAGCACCTGGGCCAATTCCGTCAGGTGGGTACAGCCAAGCACACCGGCCAGCCGCTCCTTGACCGCATGGCGGAAACCCTTCATCAGGTTCAGGCCGATCAGGGCTTTATAGGCTGGGCCAATGGTGTCGCAATGGCCTGGATAGGGAACAGCGTCCGAACTTGCTTCGGCATCTACAATGGTCAGCTGCTTGTCGACGGTCACGCGCAGCCACAGGTCGTGCAGGGCTTCATTGCCCTTGCGCGGGCCGGATGCCAGCATGGTGTCGAAGGATTTGATGTCCGTGATATGGGCGTCAAGATCCCACAGGCCATCCTCGCGCGCGAACGCCTGGATGTCTATGGCGCGCGTGTGCCGCAGCGCTCGTCGGGAGACAGGATTTGACAGGGACATAAGACCGATGCCACAAAAGTGGCCAAAATTATAAGCAGCTAATCAGTACGCCGCAGCTTCTACGGACAACCACCGCACCCGCGGTGCTGCATAAAACTCTCGAAGTGTAGCATACCTGTCAGGCCAATTCAGTATTCCTCATCGGGCATGGTGCCCTTCATGGCGGTGCGGATGGCTTTCTGGGAAAAGCCGCGCGACATCAGGAAGCGCAGCTGTTTCTGGCGGCCTTCGGGATCTGCGGCGACTTCGCCGAACTTGCGGCGCCAGACTTCGCAGCAGCGTTCGACTTCGTCTTCTTTCAGGGATTCTTTGACTTCGGCCAGCATCTCGCCGCCGATGCCGTGGTGCTGCAGTTCGGCGACGATGCGGCTATTGCCGTAGCGCGCGGCGCGGCGGTGGACCAGGTTCTCGGAGAAGCGCTCTTCCGATAGCCATTTGTTTTGTTCGAGGAAGTTGAGGAGGGCTTCGACGTCGTCGCCCTCCTCCGCGTGGCGTTGAAGCTTGCGGGCGAGTTCGAGGCGGGAGTGCTCGCGCTGGCTTAACAGGCGGAGGGCGCGGGCTTTTAATGTGGGTTTGGGGAGGGGCATCTTTTAAACCGGTAAACCTGGGTCTGACCCAAGGGTCAGACCCGGCGTGTGCCTGAGCCGGTGGCCGTCGAATAGACTGGGTCAGACCCTTGGGTCTGACCCTGGTTTACCGGTTTCAGTCAACCGCGCGCAGCTTCGGCGCTTCTTCGCCATCGGTCACGGCTGGCAGCTCGCGCACGCCCAACGCCGCACGCACCTTGTTCTCGATTTCGCGCGCCAGGGCTGGGCGCTCTTTGAGGAAGGTACGGGCATTGTCCTTGCCCTGGCCGATACGGTCGCCGCCGTAGCTATACCAGGAACCCGACTTCTCAACGATCTTGGCTTCCACGCCCAGATCGATGATTTCGCCTTCACGCGAAGTGCCTTCGCCATACAGGATGTCGAAGTGGGCTTCCTTGAACGGAGGCGCGATCTTGTTCTTCACGACCTTGACTTTGGTCTCGTTACCAATCACCTCGTCGCCCGACTTGATCGAACCGGTACGGCGGATGTCCAGGCGCACGGAGGCGTAGAACTTCAGCGCATTGCCGCCGGTGGTGGTTTCCGGCGAGCCGAACATCACACCGATCTTCATGCGGATCTGGTTAATGAAGATCACCAGGGTATTGGTGCGGTTGATGGTGCCGGTCAGCTTGCGCAGCGCCTGGGACATCAGGCGCGCCTGCAGGCCTGGCAGCGAGTCGCCCATATCGCCTTCGATTTCAGCCTTCGGGGTCAGCGCGGCAACCGAGTCGACCACGATCAGGTCCACGGAACCGGAGCGCACCAGCGCGTCGCAGATTTCCAGGGCCTGTTCGCCGGTGTCCGGCTGGGAGATCAGCAGCTCGTGCAGGTTGACGCCCAGCTTCTGTGCGTAGACCACGTCCAGCGCGTGTTCGGCGTCGATGAAGGCGCAGGTGCCGCCCATTTTCTGCATTTCAGCGATGGCTTGCAGGGTCAGGGTGGTCTTGCCGGACGATTCAGGACCGTAGATTTCCACCACACGGCCGCGTGGCAGGCCGCCTACGCCCAGCGCGATATCCAGGCCCAGGGAACCGGTGGAGACAGTCTGCACTTCCTCGATCGGGGCCGATGCGTCCATGCGCATCACGGAGCCTTTACCAAACTGCTTTTCAATCTGGGCCAGCGCCGCGGCCAGGGCCTTGGCTTTTTCCGATGCAGGTACTACAGTTTTTTTGTCGTCCATGATGTTCTTTCGCGGGTCTGAATGTGGGTCACTACGTTGGTACAGGTGGTACTGTATAAAACTACAGTGCTTTTGACAAGCCCTTTTTTGAAATCTTTGCGAAATATCAAACAAGGGGTACATTAGGCCTATGCGTATCTTATTAGCTGAAGATGACAGCGTCCTCGCGGACGGCCTGACGCGCTCGCTGCGCCAGTCGGGTTATGCGATCGATTGCGTAAAAAACGGGCAGGAAGCCGACACGGCCCTGTCCACCCAGGAATTCGACCTGCTGATCCTGGACCTGGGCCTGCCCAAGCTGTCCGGCCTGGAAGTGCTGCGCCGCCTGCGTTCGCGCGGCTCGCTGCTGCCGGTGCTGATCCTGACGGCGGCCGATTCGGTCGAGCAGCGCGTCAACGGCCTCGACCTGGGGGCCGACGATTATATGGCCAAACCGTTCGCGCTGTCGGAACTGGAGGCGCGGGTGCGGGCGCTGACCCGGCGCGGCCAGGGCGGCGGCTCGACCGTCGTCAAGCATGGCCCGCTGACCTACGACCAGGTCGGCCGCAGCGCCTATATCAATGAACAGATGCTGGACTTGTCGGCGCGCGAACTGGGCCTGCTGGAGATCCTGCTGGCGCGCACCGGGCGCCTGGTCTCGAAAGAGCAGCTGGTGGACCACCTGTGCGAGTGGGGCGAGGAAGTCAGCAACAACGCCATCGAAGTCTATGTGCACCGCCTGCGCAAGAAGATTGAGGTGGGCGGCATCCGTATCGCCACCGTGCGTGGCCTGGGCTATTGCCTGGAAAAGTTCAATCCCCCGGCTGCCAAGTGAGCAGCGAACCGCAGGCAGCGGACTGGGAGCACGCCCCGGCCGCCGAGGAGCAGGAAATCCAGCACTCGCTGTTCGGCGAGATCCTGGACTGGATGCTGGCGCCCCTGCTGCTGCTGTGGCCAATGAGTATCGCCATCACCTACCTGGTGGCCAAATCCATCGCCAACCAGCCGTTCGACCATGCGCTGGAAGACACCCTGACCGTGCTGACGCAGCAGGTGCGCGAGGTGGGCGGCGTGATCCCGCGCCTGCCGGCCGCGGCGCGCGACATCCTGCGCGCCGACGATGTGGACAATATCTATTACCAGATCAGCAGCCCGGCCGGCAGCCACGTGGACGGCGACCGCGACCTGCCGGCGCCGCCAATGGAGCCGGACGGCGAGAGCTACCGTGCCGGCAGCGTGACCTTCCGCAACGCCACCCTGCATGGCACGCCGATCCGCCTGGCCTATACCTGGGTCAACCTGCAGGAGGACAAGGCGCAGCCGCCGCGCCTGGCCCTGGTGCAGGTGGGCGAAACGCTGGACAAGCGCGCCAAGCTGGCCAACGACATCATCAAGGGCGTGATCCTGCCGCAGTTCATCATCCTGCCGATCGTGCTGGCCCTGGTGTGGTTTGCGCTGTCGCGCGGGCTGCTGCCGCTGCGCGAGCTGCAGGAACGCATCCGGGCCCGCCCTTCGGACGACCTGAGCCCGATCCCGCCGCGCCAGGTGCCGGAAGAAATCACGCCGCTGGTCAAGTCGCTCAATGAAATGCTGGAGCGCCTCAAGCTCTCGATTGATTCGCAGAAGCGCTTCATCGCCGATGCGGCGCACCAGATGAAAACCCCGCTGGCCGGCATGCGCACCCAGTCCGAACTGGCGCTGCGCCAGACCGACCAGGCCGAAGTACACCGCTCGCTGGAGCAGCTGGCCAAATCGTCGGAGGCGGCCACGCGCCTGGTCAACCAGCTGCTGGCGCTGGCGCGCGCGGAAAACCAGCCGCAGGCCGGCACCGCGATGCAGCCGCTGGAGCTGGACCTGCTGGCGCGCGACACGGTGCACGACTGGGTGCAGGCCTCGTTCAGCGCCGGCATCGACCTTGGCTACGAGCCGGCGCGCGAGGAAGTGCCGATCTCCGGCAACCCTGTGATGCTGCGCGAAATGCTGTCCAACCTGATCGACAATGCCTTGCGCTACACGCCGCGCGGCGGCGCCGTGACGGTGCGCGTGCGGCGCACCGGCCAGCATGCCTTGCTGGAGGTGGAGGACAACGGCCCCGGCATCCCGCCCGCCGAGCGCGCCCAGGTGTTCGAGCGCTTCTACCGCATCCTGGGCAGCAATACCGAAGGCTCGGGCCTGGGCCTGCCCATCGTGCGCGAGGTGGCGCAGCAGCACGGCGCGGAGGTGGACCTGTTTGCCAACCCGCGCGCCACCGACCCGAAATATCCGGGCTGCCTGTTCCGCGTCAGCTTCCCGCTACGCGAGCCGGACGCTCCGCCCGAAGAAGACGAGGTACCGCATTTTGGATAAGCTTGAACGCCACTGGCGCCGCGTGCGCCGCATGACCGGCTGGCTGCTGGCCATCTGGCTGCTGGCGACTTTTTGCATCATCTTTTTTGCGCGCGAGTTGAGCGGGCTGTCGATCTTCGGCTGGCCGCTGTCGTTCTACCTGGCGGCGCAGGGTGCGTCGCTGATCTACCTGGCCATCATCGGTTTTTACGCCTGGCGCATGCGGGTGCTGGAACGGCGCTTTCGTCGCGAGGACCAGGCATGAAGACGCGCTTCTTCCGCAAGCTGTCGCGCTATTACCTGATCTTCACCGGCTGCTTCAGCATGTTCCTGCTCGCACTGGCGATGCTGGAAAAGGAAGGCATGCCGCGCCTGTGGATCGGCTACCTGTTCATGTTCGCCACCATCATCCTGTATGCGGCGATCGGCGTGATCAGCCGCACCTCGAACGTGGCGGAGTATTACGTGGCGGGGCGGCGCGTGCCCTCGCTGTTCAACGGCATGGCCACGGCGGCGGACTGGATTTCGGCGGCCAGCTTCATTTCGCTGGCGGGCGGCCTGTACCTGCACGGCTTCGACGGCCTGGCCTATATCATGGGCTGGACCGGCGGCTACTGCCTGGTGGCGCTGCTGATCGGGCCTTACCTGCGCAAGTTCGGGCAGTACACCATTCCCGACTTCCTGGCGGCGCGCTACGGCGGCGGGGTTGACGGCCGCGCGGTGCGGCTGATGGCGGTCAGCGCCACCATCATCGTCTCCTTCACCTATGTGGTGGCGCAGATCTACGCGGTGGGGCTGATTGCCTCGCGCTTTACCGGCGTGGATTTCTCGGTCGGCATCTTCCTCGGGCTGGCGTCGATCCTGGTGTGCTCCTTCCTGGGCGGCATGCGCGCCATCACCTGGACCCAGGTGGCGCAGTACATCATCATCCTGGTGGCCTTCCTGATGCCGGCCATGTGGCTGGCGGTCAAGCATGGCGGCAATCCGGTGCCGCAGGTGGCCTACGGCAAACTGCTGCCCCAGCTCAGCGCGCGCGAGGCGCAGCTGGCGAATGACGAGCAAGAGGCCGAGGTGCGCGAGGTATTCCTGCAGCGTGCCGAAGATTTCAGCGTACGCCTGCACGGGCTGCCCGCTTCCTGGGATTCGGGCCGGCTGGAGGCGCAGCACAACCTGGACATGGTCAAGCAGCGCAACGGCTCGCTGCTGGAGATCCGCGCTGCCGAGCGGGCGCTGGCCAATTATCCGAAGACGGTGGAAGACGCCGCCGCCGTCTGGACCGCGCAGCGCAACCAGAACCTGGCGCGGGCGCGGGCGCCGGTCAAGCACGCCGAGCCCTTCCCTGGCACCGACCGCCAGCAGTCCAACCAGAAGCGCAACAACTTCCTGGCGCTGGTGTTCTGCCTGATGGTGGGCACGGCGGCCCTGCCCCACATCCTGATGCGCTCCTACACCACGCCTTCGGTGCGGGAGACGCGCGTGTCGGTGTTCTGGACCCTGTTCTTCATCCTGCTGGTGTACCTGACCATCCCGGCGCTGGCGGTGCTGGTGAAATACGATATCTACAGCTCCCTGGTGGGCAGCGACTTTGCCCACCTGCCGACCTGGGTCTCCTACTGGGCCAATGTGGACAAGGCCAGCCCGCTGCTGTCGATCAGCGACATCAACGGCGACGGCATCGTGCAGCTGGCGGAAATCCTGATCGATGGCGACGTGCTGGTGCTGGCCACGCCGGAGATTGCCGGCCTGCCCTACGTGATCTCCGGCCTGGTGGCGGCTGGCGGCCTGGCGGCGGCGCTGTCGACAGCGGACGGGCTGCTGCTGGCGATTTCGAACGCCCTGTCGCATGACGTGTACTACAAGATCGTCGACCCCACCGCCTCGACCCAGAAGCGGGTCACGATTTCCAAGCTGCTGCTGCTGGCGGTAGCCTTCATCGCGGCCTACGCCGCATCGACCAAACCGGGCGACATCCTGTCGCTGGTGGGCGCCGCCTTCTCGCTGGCCGCATCGACGCTGTTCCCGGCCCTGGTGGCGGGCGTGTTCTGGCAGCGCGCCAACCACCAGGGCGCAATCGCCGGCATGGTGGCAGGCTTCTTCACCTGCCTGTACTACATGCTGCACGCGAACCCGGTACTGGGCGGCAGTGTCGCCGGCCAGTGGTTCGGCATCGCCGCCAATTCGGCCGGCGTGTTCGGCGTGCCGGTGGGGCTGGCCGCGCTGGTGGTGGTGAGCCTGCTGACGCCGCAGCCCGACGCCCGCACCATGTCGCTGGTGCGGCATATCCGTACGCCTGAATAGTGACAATTGGTGAGCGTTTGCTACCGCTTCCGCTGGTAGCATGCGCTCCATGAAAAAACTTCCCGTTGCACTTGCATTTTCCCTCGGCCTGTCCACAGCGCCAGCGGCATACGCCGCCGATCTGCCGCCTATCGAGGCGTTCTTTGAGAATCCCGCCTTCACCGGCGCCAGGCTGTCGCCAAGCGGCCGATACCTGGCCGCCAAGATCGCCAAGAAGGGCGGGCGCAGCATGCTGGCGGTGGTCGACCTCACCACGCGCAAGGCCGAAGCGGTGGCCGGCTTCAACGACCTGGATGTCAACCATGTGCGCTGGGTGAACGATGAGCGCCTGCTGTTCGATATCGCCGACCTGCGCGCCGCCCAGGGCCAGATTTATGCCGCCCCGGGGCTGTATGCGGTGAACCGCGACGGCAGCAAATTCCGCCAGCTGGCCTCGCGCTACGGAAAATCCTTCATTACCACGGGTGCCGCCGACAAGATGCTGCCCTGGCACACCTTCATGCTGAACCAGGATGGCGCGCAGGATTCGGAATCGGTCTATGTGCAGGACTACGTGATCGGGGCGCCCGGCGATTTACGGCAGGTTAACCTGCTGCGCCTGAATACCCTGAACGGCCGCTGGCAATCGGTCAGCACCCCGGGCGATGCCAAAGGCTGGCTGCTGGACCAGGACGGCGAGCCGCGCCTGGCCACCACCCACGCCGAAGCGACCACCGGCATCCACCTGCGCGAAGGAGACAGCTGGCGCAAGGTGGCATCGTTCAACAGCCACAAAGGCGGCTTGCAGGCGATGCAGGTGCTGGCCTTCGGCCCCGGCAGCACGCTTTACGTCAGCGCCGCGCACGGCCAGGACAAGACTGCGCTGTACCGCTACGACAGCGCGACCGGCAAGCTGGATGAGCAGCCGATGGTCGATCTGGCCGGCTACGACTTCCGCGGCCGCCTGGTCATCCGCGGCGGCAAGCTGGTGGGCGTGCACTACTTGCGCGACGGCGAAGGCACCGAATGGCTGGACCCGGCGCTGAAAGCCATGCAGGCCGAAATCGACAAGAGCCTGCCCGGCCTGGTGAACATGGTGGAGCTGCCGCGCGATCCGCAAGCGGAAAACGTGCTGGTGCGCTCATTCTCCGACACCCAGCCCACCATCTACCTGATCTACAACCGCAGCAGCAAGACGCTGGAGAAAGTCGGCGAAACCCGTCCGGCCATCAAACCGGCCGCCATGGGCTCGCAGGAGCAGGTGTTCTACGCCGCGCGCGATGGCCTGCAAGTGCCGGCCATGCTGACCTTGCCGCGCAATAGCAAGGACAAGAAGCTGCCGATGGTGGTGATGGTGCATGGCGGCCCTTACGTGCGCGGCAGCGAATGGGGCTGGGAGCCGGAGGCGCAGTTCCTGGCGTCGCGCGGCTACGCGGTGCTGGCGCCGGAATTCCGCGGCAGCACCGGCTTTGGCAGCAAGCATTTCCGCGCGGGCTGGAAGCAATGGGGTCTGAAGATGCAGGACGATATCGCCGACGCCGTCAAATGGGCGGTCGACAAAGGCTATGCCGACCCGCAGCGCGTGTGCATCATGGGCGCCAGCTACGGCGGCTATGCCACCCTGATGGGACTGGTCAACGACCCGCAACTGTTCCAGTGCGGCGTGAACTACCTCGGCGTGACCGACATCGGCCTGCTGTACCGCGGCCACTGGTGGTACAGCTCCGACCTGTCGGAAGAGGCCAAGCGCTACAGCATGCCCGACATGGTGGGCGACCCGGTCAAGGATGCCGAGCAGTTCAAGGCCACCTCGCCGATCGAGCAGGCGCACCGTATCACGCGCCCGCTGCTGCTGGCCTACGGCGGCGTGGACCAGCGTGTACCGCTGGTGCATGGCACCCGCTTCCGCGACGCCGTGCGCAGTACCAACAAGGACGTGGAATGGGTGGTCTACCCGGACGAAGGCCACGGCTGGCATGACCCCAAGAACCGCATCGATTTCTGGACGCGGGTTGAGAAATTCCTGGATAAACATATCGGCGCGGGCGCCCGCGCAGCCCAATGAAGATCATCTCCCTTACTCTCGCCATCGCCCTTGGCCTGGGCGCGGCGCCGGCCGCCCTCTGCGTCGTCAACCCGCCGGCGGCGGAAGCCTTCTTCGAAAACCCGGCCTTCAGCGGCGCGGTGATTTCCCCCAACGGCAGGTTCATCGCCGCCAAGATCGGCACCAAAGGCAAGCGCAATTCGCTGGCCGTGGTGGAGCTGGCCACCCAGAAGATCCAGGTCGTCGCGCATTTCGGCGATACCGATATCAACCATGTGCAATGGGTGAACGACCAGCGCCTGCTGTTCGACAGCAATAACAACGATACCGGCTTCGGCGACACCGGCTATGGACCCGGGCTGTATGCGGTGGACCGCGACGGCGCCAACTTCAAGCAGCTGGCATCGCGCTGGAACAAAGGCTTCAAGAATTCGACTGCGCAGCGCGACATCCTGCCATTCCATACCGTCATGCGGCTCCAGTCCGGTCCGAAGAATTCGGAATGGGTGTATGTGGAAGACCACACGGATGGCAATGTCGGCCTGCTGCGGGTGAACACCGTCACCGGCCGCACGCAAACAGTAGCGCGCCCCGGCGAAGTGAGTTCCTGGCTGCTGGACGAAGCCGGCTTGCCGCGCCTTGCCTCGACGCGCGACAAGGCCCAGGTCACCATGCACCTGCGCGACAGCGAAGACGGCCCCTGGCGCGTGCTGACCAGCTATAACGCCTTCACCGGCGGCAAAGGCGCCATGCACCCACTGGCTTTCGGTGCGGACAATTCGCTGTACATCGAATCGAGCCAGGGACACGACAAGACCGCGATCTACCGCATGGACCTGGCGACCGGCAAGATTGACGACAAGCCGCTGCTCAACCTGGACGGCTACGACTTCAAAGGCAACCTGGTGATACGCGGCGGCAAACTGGTCGGCGTGCACTACCTGCGCGACGGCGAAAACTCCTTCTGGTTCGATCCCGCCCTGCAGGCGCTGCAAGCGGAAATCGACCAGAAGCTGCCGCAGACCGTGAATATGCTGGACCTGCCGTCCGACCTGAATGCACCAACCGTGCTGGTACGCGCCTATTCCGACACGCGCCCGGACAGCTACTACGTCTACGACCGCAGCACCAAAACCCTGAACAAGGTGGGCGACACCCGCCCCGGCATCGCGGCGGAGCAGATGGGGATCCAGGAGCAGGTGCGCATCAAGGCGCGCGACGGCCTGGAAATCCCGGTCATGCTGACGCTGCCGCAGGTGAAGGAGCCGAAGAAGCTGCCGCTGGTGGTCCTGGTGCACGGCGGACCTTACGTACGCGGCAGCACCTGGGGCTGGCGGCCGGACGTGCAGTTCCTGGCTTCGCGCGGCTATGCGGTGCTGCAGCCCGAATTCCGCGGCAGCACCGGCTACGGCAGCCGCCACTTCCGCGCCGGCTGGAAACAGTGGGGCCTGAAGATGCAGGACGATATCGCCGACGCCACCAAATGGGCCATCGCCCAGGGCTATGCCGACCCGCAACGCATCTGCATCGCCGGCGCCAGCTACGGCGGCTACGCAACGCTGATGGGGCTTGTCAACGATCCGCAGCTATACCGCTGCGGCGTCGACTGGGTGGGCGTCACCGATATCACGCTGCTGTTCACCGGCCACTGGCTGTACCGCGACGACAGCAACCCGATCGCCCGCCAGTACGGCATGCCGGAGCTGATCGGCGACCCTGTGAAAGACGCCGAACGCTTCAAGGCCACTTCCCCGATCGAACAGGCGCACCGCATTACGCAGCCGCTGCTGATGGCCTACGGCGGCGCCGACCTGCGCGTACCGCTGGTGCATGGCCTCAAGATGCGCGACGCGGTCAGCCGCAGCAACCAGCAGGTGGAATGGGTCGAATACGAATTCGAGGCCCATGGCTGGAATGTCCCGGCCAACAAGATCGACTTCTGGACCCGGGTCGAGAAATTCCTCGCCAAGCATATCGGCACGGACGGCCAGCAACACCCTTAGCGGCTTGTGATATTTGGATAGACTTAAGTGGCTTTCAATCTGGTAATTTCCCAGCATCCATTGAAACCGAAAGTCTCCATGCTCAAGCAATTCCTTCGCAGCCGCTGCCAGCACTATCTGCTGGTTGGGGGCGCCGCAATCGCCGGTCTGGCCCAGGCTGCACCGCCGCCGGTCCAGCACTTCTTCGAATCCGCCCAGTTCAAGCAAGCGCAAATCTCGCCAAGTGGCCGCTATGTGGCCGTGAAAGTCGGCGGCAATAATGAGCGCGACGGCATGATCGTGATCGATAGCGACACCGGCGCCATGGCAGGCGGCGCCCGCTGGGATGGCCTGGACATCGGTAGCTTCCGCTGGGTTAACGACAATCGCCTGGTTTACACGCTGGATGACAAGAAGGTCGCGCCGGGCGACATGCTGTTCGCGCCCGGCATGTTTGCCATTGACCGCGATGGCTCGAATCGGCGCCAGCTGGTTGAACAGGGCCGTTCCGACTTTGGCGCCAGCACGCAGATTGCCCGCAAAATCCAGCCCTGGAACACCTTCCTGCTGAACGCCCCGGGCGCGCAGGACTCCGAATTCATCTATGCCCAACAGCCTGTGTGGGGCGACCGCGGACGGGTCATCCAGCGCACCAACCTGGTCCGCCTGAATACCTCAACCGGCATTGCCACCTTCGTCGACCGCCCCACTGCGCCGGACTATTGGATGCTGGACCACAAGGGCGAGCCGCGCATCATGGGCTCCCTGCTCAACGGCCGGACCACCATCCATTACCACGACCCGGCCACCGACAAGTGGCGCGACCTGGCCACGTTTGAAGCCTACAACTTCGAAGGCGAAGGCTTCGACCCGGTTGGTTTCATGGACGACAAGTTCATGCTGGTGCAAACGCGCCTGAACGGCGACAAGACGGCATTGCACCGCCTGGAACTGGCGAGCGGCAAGGTCGACCCAAAGCCGCTGCTGGCATTGGCCGACTTCGATTTCAGCGGCAACGTGGTGTATTCGAACAAGCGCCTCGTGGGCATCCACTATGTCGGCGATGCGCGCGACACGCTATGGTTCGACCCTGCCCTGAAGGCGGCGCAGATCGAAGTCGACAAGAAGCTGCCGGGCCTGATCAATATCCTGACGCCGCCGGCGGCGCCGGAAGTGCCGTGGATACTGGTGGTCAGCTATTCCGACCGGCAGCCCAACACCTACCTGCTGTATAACAGCAAGAACGGACAGATCAAATTGCTCGGCAGCGCCCACTCGCATATCAATCCGAACATGATGGGCCGCCAGTCGATGACCAAGATCCAGGCCCGCGACGGGCTGCAGATCCCGGTATGGCTGACCATGCCGGCCAAGGGTGGGAAGAAGCTGCCCATGGTGGTCGTCGTGCATGGCGGGCCGTATGTGCGCGGTACCGACTACGGCTGGGACCCGATCGGGCAATTCCTGGCCTCGCGCGGCTATGCGGTGCTGGAGCCCGAATTCCGCGGCAGCACCGGCTACGGGTTTGGCCTGTTCAAGGCCGGCATGAAGCAGTGGGGCCTGTCGATGCAGGACGATATCGCGGACAGCGTGAAGTGGGCCGTCGCACAGGGCCACGCAGATCCCGACCGCGTGTGCATCCTGGGCGGAAGCTATGGCGGCTACGCTACGCTGATGGGGCTGGTGAAAGATCCAGACCTGTACCGCTGCGGCGTGGCCTATGCCGCCGTCACCGACATTCCGCTGATGCTGGACGGCATGATGTGGCTGTCCGACGCTCCGGACGAGTACCGCAAGTTTGGCGCGCCAGTACTACTGGGCGATGCCAGCAACGATGCCGAACGGTTTACCGCCACCTCGCCGCTGCAGCAGGCCGCGCGCATCAAGCGTCCGCTGCTGCTGGCGCACGGCAGCGATGACCGCCGCGTGCCGCGCGTGCATTACACCAAGATGCGCAGTGCGCTGGAAGCCAACAAGGCCAATGCCGAATTCATGGAATACACCGGCGAAGGCCATGGCTGGAGCCGTTCTGCCAGCAGCGTCGACTTCTGGGCCCGCGTCGAAAAATTCCTGGATAAACATATCGGCGCCGCGCGCCAGTAAGCCCATGATCAAGCAGTTTCTGGTAAGCCTGGCCGCAGTAGGCGGCCTGGCGCATGCCGCGCCGCCGGTGAAAGACTTCTTCGCACCGGCCGAATTCAAGGACGCGCAGCTGTCGCCGAGCGGCCGTTATCTCGCCCTGCGCATCGGCAAGAGCGGACTGCGCGACGCCATGGCGGTCCTCGACACCGGCACGCGCGCCGTGGTGGGCGGGGTGCGCATGAGCGATTACGACGTTGGCGATATCCGCTGGGTCAACGATATGCGCCTGGTGTTCAATGTGGTCGACCACCACCTGGCGCCAGGCGACCACGATTTTGCCCCGGGACTTTACGGCATCAACCGCGATGGCAGCGAGCAGCGCCAGCTGGTGAACCATACCTACTTCGGCGCCTCTACCACCGGCACGCGGATTGCGCGCCATACCGAACCCTGGAACACCTACCTGCTGCGCGGCCCCATCACCGGTGCGCAAGATTCGGATTCCATCTATGTCCAGCGTCCCGTCTGGCGCGAGGAAAGCTACATCATCGAGCGTACCGAACTGGTTGAGCTGAACACGCGCAACGCGAAGGCAAGCTTCGTCAACCGTCCGGCCCAGCCGGACGCCTGGATGCTGGACCACAAGGGCCAGCCGCGCCTGATGGTATCGGAGCAGGCCGGAGTCGAAACCATCCACCTCAGGAATGCCGAAAGCGGCGAATGGCGCGCCCTGGCCAAATTTCCCGCTTATGGCCATGCCAAGGACGGTATCTCGCCAGTCGGCTTCATGGACGACAAGCGCCTGCTGGTCAAGGCTCGCCTGAACGGCGACATGGCGGCGCTGCACGTGCTCGACCTGGTTTCGGGCGAGGTGTCGGCGGAGCCCCTGGTTTCACTGGCGGACTTCGACTTCAGCGGCTCGCCGATTTACTCGAACAAGAAGATGGTGGGGCTGCATTTTGTCGGCGATGCGCGCGGCACCGTCTGGTTCGATGCGGGCATGAAGGCCACGCAGGCGGACGTCGACAAGCAGCTGCCTGACCTGATTAACATCATCACGCCGGCAATGGCGCCGGAAGTCCCGTGGCTGCTGGTGGCCAGCTACTCGGACCGCCAGCCGCGCTTCTACTCCCTTTACAACAGCAAGACCGGCGAGCTGAAGGTGGTCGGCAACAGCCACCCGGCGATCAACCCGAAAGACATGGGACGCCAGGACTTCGTCAAGATCAAGGCGCGCGACGGCATGCAGGTCCCAGCCTGGCTGACGCTCCCGGCCCAGGGCGGCAAGAACCTGCCGCTGGTGGTTCTGGTGCATGGCGGCCCTTATTTGCGCGGTACCGAATGGGGCTGGGACGCCGACAGCCAGTTCCTGGCCTCGCGCGGCTATGCCGTGCTGGAGCCGGAGTTCCGCGGCAGCACCGGTTACGGCTTGAAGCTGTTCAAGGCCGGCATCAAGCAGTGGGGGCTGGCGATGCAGGACGATATCGCCGATGCCGTGAAATGGGCTGTGGCGCAGGGGTACGCCGACCCGGGCCGCGTCTGCATCATGGGCGGCAGCTACGGCGGCTATGCCACGCTGATGGGGCTCGTCAAGGACCCGGACCTGTACCGCTGCGGCGTGGCCTATGCGGCGGTAACCGATATCCCGATGTGGCTGGGCAGCTCCATGTCCACCATTTCCGACGTTGACGACGACTACCGCAAATACGGCGCCCCGGTGCTGCTGGGCGACCTGCGAGAGGACGCCGAGCGCTTCACCGCCACCTCACCGCTCAAGCAGGCGGCCCGCATCAAACGCCCGCTGCTGCTGGCGCATGGCAGCGCCGACCGCCGCGTACCGCGCGAGCACTATTCCTCCCTGCGCAGCGCGCTGGAAGCCAATAAGGCCGATGCGGAATATATCGAGTACATTGGCGAAGGCCACGGCTGGAGCACCACCGCCAACCGGATCGACTTCTGGACCCGGGTCGAGAAATTCCTGGGCAAGCATATCGGCGCGGGGGCGAAAAAAGAGTAAGCTGGCAGCTCGTCCATCACTTACCTGAAGGAGCAGCGCGATGTCGTCTGGCAAGATCCTGGTCGCACAAGGGGGCGGTCCTACCGCCGTGATCAACCAGTCGCTGGCCGGCGTCGTGCTGGAGGCGCGGCGCTTCCGCAATGTGACGCGGATCTATGGCGCGCTGCATGGGGTACGCGGCATCGTCAACGAGGAATTCGTCGACCTGACGCAGGAGACCAGCCATAACCTGGAACTGGTCGCCGCCACGCCCTCCTCCGCGCTCGGCTCCACGCGCGACAAGCCGGACCTGAAATATTGCGAAGAGATCTTCAAGGTGCTGAAGGCGCACGAGATCGAGCATTTCTTTTACATTGGCGGCAACGATTCCTCGGACACGGTGCGCATCGTGGCAGAACAGGCGCAGGCGGCGGGCTATCCGCTGCGCGCGATCCACATTCCCAAGACCATCGACAACGACCTGGTGGGCAATGACCATACGCCGGGGTTCCCTTCGGCCGCGCGCTTTGTGGCGCAGGCCTTTGCCGGCGCCAACCTGGATAATGCTTCGCTGCCGGGCGTGTATGTGGGCGTGGTGATGGGGCGCCACGCCGGCTTCCTGACCGCCGCTTCGGCTCTGGGCAAGAAGTTCCCGGACGATGGACCGCACCTGATCTATCTGCCGGAGCGCGTGTTCTCCATCGAGCAGTTCCTGGCCGATGTGAAGGAGACGTATGAACGCTACGGGCGCTGTGTGATCGCGGTATCCGAAGGCATCCACGATGCTTCCGGCGAGCCGATTGCGACCTTGCTGGCGAAAGAGGTTGAGCGCGATGCGCATGGCAATGTGCAGCTGTCCGGCACCGGCGCGCTGGCGGACCTGCTGTGCGACGAGATCAAGGACAAGCTGGGTATCAAGCGGGTGCGCGGCGATACCTTTGGCTACCTGCAGCGCTCCTTCATCGGCTGCGTGTCGGACGTGGACCAGCGCGAGGCGCGCGAAGTCGGCGAGAAGGCGGTGCAGTTCGCCATGTGGGGCGACCGCAATGGCTCGGTGGCGATCAAGCGCACCGGTTTCTATTCGGTGGATTACGAGCTGCTGCCGCTGGAAGCGGTGGCGGGCAAGACGCGTGTCATGGAGGATGAATTCATCGATGCGCGCGGTACCGGCGTGACGGATGCGTTCCGCATGTACCTGCGCCCCCTGCTTGGCTCCGGCATGCCGGACGCCTACCGCCTGCGCCCCGCGGCCGTGCCGAAAATCCTCAAAGCCAAATAGGGCAAGTTCTCGCCTGATGACGGCCTAGCATGGTGGCTCTTTCAACAAGGAGACCACCATGAAGAAAACCCTTGGAGCGCTGGCCCTCGCGGCGGCGAGCGGCGCGGCGGCGGGCGATATTGAGCGCGCACGGCACGCTTTCGACTTCCTGCACGGGGAGTGGACGGTGCAGAACCGGCGCCAGAGCGATTACACCGATCCAAACAGCCCTTGGGAAACATTCAGCGCATCAAACGTGGTGCATGCGCTACCGGCTGGCATCGGCAACTATGACGAATACCGCCCCCTGGGCGATTGGCGTCCCGGCTTTGTGGCGATGACGCTGCGCGTATTCGACCCTGTCACGGGGCGCTGGAGCATCTACTGGCTTACCAACCGCGATGGCGGGCTCGATCCGGCGACCGGTGTGCTGCTGCCGCCGGTGGTCGGCCGCTTCGGCGCGGACGGCGTGGGCCGCTTCGAAGGCGAGGAGGTTTATAAAGGCCGCACGGCGCGCGTGCGCTTTACCTGGACCCGCGCCGGCGAACGCCAAGCGCGCTGGGAGCAAGCCTATTCCTGGGACGACGGCACCAGCTGGCAAACCAACTGGGTGATGGAGTTCAGCAAACGCTAACCCAGGTGAATTTTCGTCCCAGCCAAGGGCAGGCTTTATACTTTCGCCTCGGTGCGCAGCCACCGTGTACGGAGACCGAAACCAACAATGCGAAAATTCCGAACTTTTCTACCTATAGCCACTGCGGTGGCTGGCCTGCTCGTCCTCGCACCAGCTTTCGCGCAAGTGGCCGGCGCTCCGCCGGTCGAGGCGTTCTTCGACAACCCGCCGACCAGCAAGCCGGCACTCTCCCCTAGCGGGAAGTATGTGGCGATGCGCGTGGACGGCAGCGGCGGCCATAAGGAGCTGGCGGTTTTCGAACTAGCCACGGGCAAGGGCACGCCAATCAAGGGCTTTGCCGATGCCAGCGTCGGAGAGTTCCAGTGGGTGAACGATGAACGCCTGGTGTACGCCGCCGAGGAAGACCGCCTGGGTAATGAAGGTATCCGCTATCAACCCGGTCTGTTCGCGGTCAACCGCGACGGCTCGGAGTTCAAGCGGCTCGCGGCACGCGTCCAGCTTTCACAGCGGGTCCTGACGGCCGAAAAGCTGCTGCCCTGGAATACCTATATGCTGCCGCAGACCGGCCGCAAGCTCGATACCGATTACATTTACGCCGAAACGCGCATGAGCCGCGGTGAGCGCGATATCCCCACCGTTGAACTGGTGCGCATCAATACCAGGACCGGCCGTTCGACCACCCTGTCCGGTCCGCGCAATACCAAGCGCATCATGCTGGACTACGACGGCGAGCCGCGCATTGCCGAAGCCGCAGTGGAAGACAAGGTTGAATTCCACTACCGCGATCCGAAGCGCGGCAACGACTGGCGCAAACTGTTCGAGCACACCCGCTACGCCAACCAGCCGACCGACATCACGCCGCTGGCCGTGGGCCCGGACGGTACCCTGTACGTGCTGGCAACTGGCGACAACGGCCTGGAGGCGGTGTACCGCTATGACCTGGAGAACAATAAGCTGGGCGCGCAGGTCATCCAGCAGAAGGACTTCGACTTCCGTGGCGAGCTGCTGTTCACCGCCAAGGGCCTGGCCGGCATCCGCTACATCGGCGATGCGGAGAGTACGCAGTGGCTGGATGCGGATATGAAGGCGATGCAGGACAAGCTGGACAAGCTGCTGCCAAACACCGAAAACCTGGTGACGATTCCGGCCTACGCCTCGGCGCAGAACTATATGGTCAAGACTTATTCCGACGCGCAGCCGCCGTCGTACTGGGTGTATGACAATGCGGCCAACAAGATCACCAAGATCGGCGATACCAAGCCGCAGCTGAACGCGGCGGCACTGGGCAAGCGCCGCATGGTGCGCTACCAGGCGCGCGATGGGATGACGATTCCGGCCTTCCTGACGCTGCCGAAGAACCATGGCAAAGCCTTGCCGATGATCGTGCTGGCCGGCGACACGCCGTTCGAATACGGCAGCAACCTGGCCTTCGACGAGCAGGCGCAGTTCTTCGCTTCGCGCGGCTATGCGGTGCTGCAGCCGGAAGTACGCGGCAGCAAGGGCCATGGCAACCGTCACTGGAGCGCGGGCCTGAAACAGTGGGGCCTGAAGCGCCAGGACGACTATGCGGATGGCGTGAAATGGGCCGTCAGCCAGGGCTTCGCCGATGCGAAGCGCGTCTGCATCGCCGGCGGCGGCCGTTATGGCGGCTATGCGGCTTTGATGGGCCTGGTGAACGATCCCGACGTGTACCGCTGCGGTATCAGCTGGTCCGGCATTGTGGATTTCGAGCTGATGGCGAACGGTGGCGCGCTGGCGGCCAAGGGCGTGGACGAGGCGTGGGCCAGGTACGGCATGCCCGTCATGATCGGCGACCTGGCGCGTGATGCGGAACGCCTGAAGAGGACCTCGCCGCTGCAGCAGGCGGCCCGGATCAAGCAGCCGTTGCTGCTGGCTTATGGTGACGACGATCCTTCGGTACCGCGCCAGGTAGCCCGCAAGTTCCACGAAGCGGTCAAGCAGGGCAACCAGCGCGTGGAGTGGGTTGAGTATCCGGCGGAGGAAGGTGTGAAGTGGGTCAATCCGGCGACGCGCTTCGACTTCAACAAGCGTATCGAGAAGTTCCTCGATAAGCAGATCGGCGCCGGGGCGCCGAACTAAAAAAAACGGCGCCGAAGGCGCCGTTCTTATTTACACCACGATGGTCTGGTGCTCGCCTTCCGCGCGGGCGCGGATCTTGCCGATGCGGGACACGGTCTCGCCGGCTGCGGTCAGCTGGGCGATCGCTGCGTCGGCGTTTTCAGCGGACACGATCACGGTCATGCCGATACCGCAGTTGAACACGCGGTGCATTTCGGAGTCGGCCACGCCGCCGTGCTGTTGCAGCCACTGGAACAGTGGAGGCATGGTCCAGGACTTGCCATCCAGTTCGGCGGTCAGGTTGTCGGCCAGCACGCGTGGGATGTTTTCCACCAGGCCGCCGCCGGTGATGTGCACCAGGCCTTTGACTTCCATCGATTCCATCAGCGCCAGCAGCGGCTTGACGTAGATGCGGGTCGGGGCCATCAGCACGTCGGCCAGCTTGCGGCCGTGGAAGTCGGCTTCCAGGTCCGGCTTGGCCACTTCGATGATCTTGCGCACCAGGGAGTAACCGTTGGAGTGGGCGCCCGAGGAGGCCAGGCCCAGCACCACGTCGCCCGGGGCGATCTTGGAGCCGTCGATCAGCTTCGACTTTTCAACCGCGCCAACGGCGAAGCCGGCCAGGTCGTATTCGCCGTCCGGGTACATGGAAGGCATTTCAGCCGTTTCGCCGCCGATCAGGGCGCAGCCAGCCTGCTCGCAACCCTGGGCGATGCCCTTGATCACGTCGGTGGCGGTCGGCACGTCCAGCTTGCCGCAGGCGAAGTAGTCGAGGAAGAACAGCGGCTCGGCGCCCTGCACCAGGATGTCGTTCACGCTCATGGCCACCAGGTCGATACCTACGGTGTCGTGGCGGTTCAGCTCGAAGGCCAGCTTCAGCTTGGTGCCGACGCCGTCGGTACCGGAAACCAGCACCGGCTCCTTGTATTTCTTGCTGATCTCAAACAGCGCGCCGAAGCCGCCGATGCCGCCCATTACGCCTTCGCGCATGGTGCGCTTGGCGAATGGCTTGATCGCTTCAACTAGGGCGTCGCCGGCGTCGATATCGACACCTGCGTCACGGTAGGACAGGGAAACATTCGAAGGTTGGCTCATGGTGTTTTACGCAACAGAGGCGGTAGAATAGAAAGCGGTGGCCGTTTTACGGCAAGTCCGCTATTTTAGCATTTTTACCCCCAATCCGCCCCGAAAGATGCCACTTCCTCTCACTCCAGAACAAAAACAAACGCTATTCTGGGTGACCGTCTGGGGCGCTTTCATCTTCCTGCTGTGGGTGCTGGGACCGGTCCTGACGCCCTTTTTGGCGGCAGCCATCATCGCCTACGCCCTCAATCCGGCAGTCGACAAACTGTGCCGCATGCGCCTGTTCCGGCGCTGGAAAATGCCGCGTTCCCTGGCGGTTTCCATCGTGATCGTGCTGTTTGGCGCCGCCATGCTGGCCCTGATGCTGGTGGTGGTGCCGGTGCTGCAGAAGGAAATTCCGCTGCTGCAGGCGGCGATTCCAGCCTTTTTGGCCAAATTGAACGATACCCTGGGCCCGCGCCTGCAGCAGCTGGGCGTGGAATTTACCCTGGACGGGGCCACCATCAAGGCCCTGGTGGCCGAGAAAATGGCCGAAAGCGGCGACCAGATCTGGGCCGCCGTGCTGAATTCGGTACGCGCCGGCGGTTCCGCCGTGCTGGGCTGGCTGGCGACCATTACCCTGATCCCGGTCGTGCTGTTCTACCTGCTGCTGGACTGGCACCAGCTGCTGGCGCGGATTGCCGGCGCCGTGCCGCGCCGCTATATCGGCGCCACCCTGGACATGGCGCGCGAATCGGACCAGCTTTTGGCACAATACCTGCGCGGCCAGCTGCTGGTGATGCTGGTGTTGTCAGTTTATTATTCCACCGCCCTGGCCATGGCCGGTTTCGACGTGGCGCTGCCGGTCGGTATCCTGTCCGGCGTGCTGGTCTTTATCCCCTACCTGGGCTTCGGCCTGGGCCTGCTGCTGGCCCTGATGGCCGCGGTCTTGCAGTTTTCCGACTGGAGCGGGCTGATCGCGGTGGCCATCATCTACGGCCTGGGCCAGGTCATCGAAGGTTTCATCCTGACGCCGCGCCTGGTGGGCGAGCGCATCGGCCTCGATCCGCTGGCGGTGATTTTCGCCCTGTTGGCCTTCGGCCAGCTGTTCGGATTCGTCGGCGTGCTGCTCGCTTTGCCCGCTTCGGCCCTGTTAATGGTCGGTTTCCGGCACCTTCGCCGCCACTACCTGCGCAGCAGCTTTTATAATGCGTAGTGTGAAGATCGATTACGTTAGCAAAAAATCCACAAAGCCGGGGCAAGTCCAATGAAACAGCTGGTGCTTGACCTGGGCGCGGAGCCGGTGTGCACCCTCGAGTCCTTCGAGGTGGGCCGCAATGCGGAGGTGGCGGCGCTGATGCGCCAGTTCGCCGAGCGCAGCTCCCGCGAGCATTTCGCCTATCTTTGGGGAGAAACGGGCGCAGGCAAGTCGCACCTGCTGAAGGCGCTCGCCTCGAGCGAGCGTGCACGCTATATTTCGCCGTTTTCGATTGAAACCGAGTTCCTGTATTCGCCGGAAGTGGACCTGTACCTGCTGGACGACTGCGAAAAGCTGTCGCCGGTGGCCCAGATCGATGCTTTTGCCCTGTTCAACGAGATCCGCGCCAACAACGCCTATATGGTGAGCGCGGGCTCGGTCGCCCCGGCCGTGCTGCCGGTGCGCGAGGACCTGCGCACGCGCATGGGCTGGGGCCTGGTGTACCAGATCCATGGCCTGACGGATGATGAAAAGCTGGCGACGCTGACGCAAATGGCGGAAGCGCGCGGCTTGACCCTCTCCCCGGGTGTGCTACCTTACCTGCTGTCGCATTTCCAGCGCGACATGGTATCGCTGTCCTCGATGCTCGACTCGCTCGACCAGTATTCCCTGGAAACCAAACGCCCGATTACCCTGCCCCTGCTGCGCGAATGGCTGCAGGAGGAAGCGAAAGAATGATGAAACTCGCCCTGTTCGACCTTGACCATACGCTGCTGCCGATCGACTCCGATTTCGAATGGGGCCAGTTCCTGTGCCGCGTGGGCGCCGTCGACGCCGCTGAATTCAAGCGCCGCAACGAGGAATTCTTCGACCAATACCAGGCGGGCACCCTGGACCCGGTGGAATACCTGGAATTTTCGCTCGGAACCCTGTCTGCCTTCGATCCCGAAGAACTGGCCGAACTGCAGCAGCGCTACATGACCGAAGTGGTGATGCCGAACATCCTGCCTGCCGCCCGCGCGCTGCTGCAACAGCACCTTGACGCCGGCGACCTGGTGGCGATCGTGACGGCGACCAACCACTTTGTGGTGGCGCCGATTGCCAAGGCCTTCGGCGTGGAGCATGTGATTGCTGCGATGCCGGAGCGCGATGCCGCCGGCCGCATCACCGGCAAACTGCTTGGCACGCCAACCCAGGGCGAAGGCAAGATCGTGCACACCAAGGCCTGGCTGGAAAAAATGGGACACACGCTGGACAGCTTCGACAGCGTCCACTTCTACAGCGATTCCCATAACGACCTGCCGCTGCTGTCGATCGTCAGCCATCCGATTGCGACCAACCCGAACGCCAAGCTGTCCGCACATGCGACCGCGCAAGGCTGGCCACTAATTCACCTGTTCAATGATTAAGAAATTCATCCGCAAGATCCTGGGCGTCAAGCAAAAGGGCAATGAGCTCGTTGTGCTAGGCCCGAAAGAGCATGGCATCGACCCGCGCATGGTGTCGAACAACGCCATCCGCGTTACCAGCACGCTGCAGGAAGCCGGCTTCGAGGCCTTTGTGGTGGGCGGCGCGGTGCGCGACCTGCTGCTGGGCGTGAAGCCGAAGGACTTTGACGTCGCCACCAACGCCACGCCGGAACAGGTCAAGCGCCTGTTCCGGCGCGCCTTCATCATCGGCCGCCGCTTCCAGATCGTGCACGTGATGTTCGGCCAGGACCTGCTGGAAGTGACCACCTTCCGCGGCACCGCTACCGACAACGCGCCGAAAGACGAGCATGGCCGCGTGCTGCGCGATAACACCTTCGGCTCGCAGGCAGAGGATGCGGAGCGCCGCGACTTCACCATCAACGCCATGTACTACAACCCTGCCACGCAGGAAGTGCTGGACTACCACGGCGGCATCGAGGATATCCGCAGCAAGACGCTGCGCATCATCGGCCAGCCGGAAGCGCGCTACCGCGAAGACCCGGTGCGCATGTTGCGCGTGGTGCGCTTTGCGGCCAAGCTGAATTTCTCCATCGAGCGTTCGACCGCCGAGCCGATCGGCGTGATGGCGCCGCTGATCGACAACGTGCCGGCGGCACGCGTGTTCGACGAGATGCTCAAGCTGCTGACTTCCGGCCAGGCCCTGGCCTGCCTGCAGCAGCTGCGCAAGGAAGGCCTGCACCATGGCCTGCTGCCGATGCTGGACGTGGTGCTGGAGCAGCCAATGGGCACCAAATTCGTGACCCTGGCGCTGGATTCGACCGACAAGCGCGTCATGGCCGGCAAAACCGTGTCGCCGGGCTTCCTGTTTGCTTCCCTGCTGTGGCACCAGGTGCTGGAGAAGTGGCAGGCTTACCAGGCGGCGGGCGAGCTCACCATCCCCGCGCTGCACCTGGCGGCGGATGAAGTGCTGGAGTCGCAGACCGAGAAGCTGGCGATCCAGCGCAAGATCGGTTCCGACATGCGCGATATCTGGGCCATGCAGCCGCGCTTTGAGCGCCGCAACGGCAAGAACCCGTACAAGCTGCTGGAACACCTGCGCTTCCGCGCCGGCTACGACTTCCTGCTGCTGCGCTGCGCTTCCGGCGAGATCGACCGCGAGCTGGGCGACTGGTGGACGGCCTTCTACGAAGCCGACGAAAGCGTGCGCGCCGAGCTGGTGTCGGCTGTATCGTCCGGCGGCGGCAAGAAGAAAAAGCCTGCGCCACGCCGCGCGCGCAAGGAGGCAGGCGAAGGCGCTGCCGAACTGGCCGCCGCGAACCAAGATGCGGATGAAGGCGACGAGTCGGACGACGACGAATTCCTGAATCCGCGCCCAGAGGGCGAAGCGCCGGCACGCAAGCGCCGCCGCCGTCCACGCCGTAACCGCGGCCGCAGCGGCGGCGGTGGCGCCGACGCGGGCCCCGGCGGCGAGGGCTGATGGCCGTCACCGCCTACATCGGCATTGGCGCCAACCTGGGCGACGCCCGCGCCAATGTGCTGGATGCGTTTGAGCGCCTGGGCAAGCTGCCCGGCGCTTCGCTCGAAGCGGTGTCGTCGCTGTACCGCACCGCGCCTATCGACTCCTCCGGCGACGACTATATCAATGCCGTCGCCCGCCTGAGCACCACGCTGCCGGCGCAGGCGCTGCTGGAGGCGCTGTTCGCTATCGAGCAGGCGCACGGCCGCGAACGGCCTTACTACAACGCGCCGCGCACGCTAGACCTGGACCTGCTGCTGTACGGCGATGAGCAGATCGCCACCGCCACGCTGACCGTGCCGCATCCGCGCATGCATCAGCGGGCATTCGTGCTGCTGCCGCTGCTGGAGCTGGCGCCCGAGGTGGTGCTGCCCGGCCTCGGTCCTGCTGCCGGTTTCGCGCCGGCCGTTGCCGACCAAGGTATCATCCGCCTTTAAAACCGGTAAACCGGTGCCCTGACCCATAGGGTCAGGCACCACCAGCACGAGGGCCGCGGGCTGCGAGACCGTTGGGGGTCTGACCCTGCGGGTCTGACGGGACGGCCATCCGGCCGGTTTACCGGTTTAAAAGCAAAGGACCCAACTATGCAAATCCCAATCTTTATCCAAACCGCCGGCCTGCTGATCCTGTCGAACATCTTCATGACCGTTGCATGGTACGGACACCTGAAGAACTTCTCTAACAAATCCTGGCTGGTAGCAGCCCTGGTCAGTTGGGGCATCGCCCTGTTCGAATACCTGATCCAGGTCCCCGCCAACCGCATCGGTTTCAGCGTCTACAGCCTGGCGCAGCTGAAGATCATGCAGGAAGTGATCACCCTCGGCGTGTTCGTCCCCTTCGCCATGTATTACATGGACCAGCCGTTCAAAACCGACTTCATCTGGGCCGGCCTGTGCCTGGTGGGCGCTGTGTACTTCATTTTCCGCAGTTAGAATATCGTTTTTCGAATTTAAGGACATTGCCATGTCTGGAAACATGCAGAACCCCTACCCGGCCCCTACCCGCCCAGTCCCGACCAAGGCGGTCACGATCCCATCGATCAACGCCCTGAAGGCGGCCGGGGAGAAAATCACCATGCTGACCTGCTACGACGCCAGCTTCGCCTCCATGATGGACGGCTGCGGCGTGGAAGTGCTGCTGATCGGTGATTCGCTGGGCATGGTGTGCAATGGCCACCAGTCCACCCTGCCGGTCACCGTGCAGGACATTGCCTACCACACCGCCGCCGTGGCGCGCGGTGCGAAAAATGCGCTGATCCTGGCCGATATGCCGTTCGGCTCCTACGGCACCCCAGAGCAAGCCTTCCACAACGCCGTGCAGCTGGTGCAAGCCGGCGCGCATATGGTGAAGATCGAAGGCGGCGCCTGGGTTGCGGAAACCGTCCGCTTCCTGGTCGAGCGTTCGATCCCGGTGTGCGCGCACCTGGGCCTGACCCCGCAGTCGGTGCATACCCTGGGCGGCTACAAGGTGCAGGGCAAAACCGTGCAAAGCGCCGACCTGCTGAAGCAGGATGCGCTGAAGCTGCAGGCCGCCGGCGCAGCCATGCTGGTGCTGGAGGCGATTCCAACCGCCTTGGGCAAGGAAGTGACCGATATGCTGTCGATGCCGACCATCGGCATTGGCGCGGGACCAGACTGTTCCGGCCAGGTGCTGGTCATGCACGATATGCTGGGCGTGTTCCCAGGACGCAAAGCGCGCTTTGTGAAGAATTTTATGGAAGGCCAGACTTCGATCCAGGCGGCGGTAACGGCCTATGTCGATGCAGTGAAGGGCGGCACCTTCCCGGCGCTGGAACACTGCTTCTGAGCCATGGGCGCCCCGCTTAACGACGACGAGTACGATCGCCTCGACGACCTGCTGGCTGATATCGGCCCGCAGGCCATGGATGTCGCCAAACTGGAAGGCTTCCTGACCGCGCTGGTGGTCGGGCCGGCCGACGTGGCGCAGGATACGTGGCTGCCGGTCGTCTGGGGTGGCAGCGCCGGCAACGACGAAGCTGCCGCGCTGATCCTGCGCCATCACGACTATATGCGAGTGTGGATGCAGAAGGACCCGGGCAGCTTCGAGCCGATCTACGAATGCGGCGGCAGCTGGACTGCCGAAGCCTGGTGCGAAGGCTTCCTGGCCGGCATGGCGCTGGCGCCCGAGGCCTGGGCGCCGCTGCGCGCGCAGCAGCCAGCCTCGCTGGCGCCGTTCCAGCCGCCGTTCAATGCCGCCAAGGTGCCACCTGCGGTGATCAACATCAACGCCTTCTTCCACGCGCCGCAGCCGAAAGTCGCCAAGGCTGGCCGCAACGATCCCTGCCCTTGCGGCAGCGGCAAGAAATTCAAGAAGTGCTGCGGCGCCTAAGCTCCTAGATCTGGATCCAGGTGGTCTTCAACTCGGTGTACTTGTCGAAGGCATGCAGCGATTTGTCGCGGCCATTGCCTGACTGCTTGTAGCCGCCAAACGGCACCGTGATATCGTCGCCATCGTACTGGTTGACGTGTACGGTGCCCGCCTTCAGCGCGCGCGAGGTGCGGATCGCTTTTGAGATATCACTGGTCCACACCGCAGCGTGCAGGCCGTACGGCGTATCGTTGGCCTGCCGCACCGCTTCGTCCAGGTCCTTGAAGGACAGCACCGACAGTACCGGGCCAAAGATCTCTTCGCGCGCGATCTTCATGGTGTTCTGCACGCCGTCGAACAAGGTCGGCTCAACGTAGAAGCCCCCGGTTTCCTTGCGCGCCGCTTTGCCGCCGGCCAGCAGCCTGGCGCCTTCCTCGCGGCCTGCTTCGATATAGCCCATCACGGTATTCATCTGGATCGAATCGACAATCGCGCCCATGACGGTTTTCTCGTCCAGCGGATCGCCTGGCGCATACGACGGCATCATGGCCAGCGCCTTCTCCAGGAACTTGTCCTTGATCGACTCCTCCACAAACAGGCGCGATGGCGCGTTGCAGCTCTCGCCCTGGTTGAAGTAGATCGAGCCGACCGCCGCCGCGACGGCAGCATCCAGGTCCGGGCAATCGGCGCAGACGATGTTGGCGGATTTGCCACCCAGCTCCGTCCACGCGCGTTTCAGGTTCGACTGGCCCGCCATCTGGATGATCTGCTTGCCCGTGCGCGTGGAGCCGGTGAAGCCGATGCAGTCCACGTCCATATGCATGGCCAGCGCGGCGCCGGCTTCATTGCCATAGCCTGGCAGCACATTGAACACTCCGGGTGGGATGCCCGCCTCCACCGCCAGCTCCGCCAGGCGCAGCGCCGACAGCGGCGATTTCTCGGACGGCTTGAGCACCACGCTATTGCCCGCCGCCAGTGCCGGCGCGATCTTCCACGCGGCCATCAGCAGCGGATAATTCCACGGCACAATGGCCGCCACCACACCCACCGGCTCGCGCGTGATCAAGGCCAGCGAGTTGGCTGGCGTCGGCGCGATTTCGCCGTACACCTTGTCGATTGCTTCGCCGTACCAGCGGATGCAGTTGGCGGCGAGCGAAACGTCCACCACCTGGCTGTACTTGATCGGCTTGCCCATATCGAGCGTTTCCAGCAGCGCCAGTTCGTCCTTGTTCTGCATCATCAGCTCGGCGAACTTCACCAGCACTCGCTTGCGCTGCGCCGGCGCCTGACCCGCCCAGCGGCCACTGTCGAAGGCGCGGCGCGCCACTGCCACTGCCTGGTCCACATCCGCCGCGTCGCAGCGCGCGGTCTGCGACAGGTAGCGGCCATCGATCGGCGACAGGTTATCGAACTTACGCTCGCTACGCGCCCAGGTGCGCTCGCCGTTGATGAAAGCGCGGCCGTCCAGGGTCAGCGCTTTCGCGCGGTCATGCCAGTTGATCGCCTCTTTCGCAGTCTTCGTCATGATTCAGACCCATCCCCTTTGTTGTAAGTCCTTATAGGTATCGTCCAGGCAGCGCCGGATCAGCGCCACCATTTCGTCAATCTGCTCGCGCGTCATCACCAGCGGCGGCGCAATGATCATGCGGTCGCCAACGGCGCGCATGATCATGCCGTTGTTGAACATATAGCCGCGGCACACCATGCCCACTTCCAGCTTTGGATCGAAGTACTCGTGGCCATGGATGGTGGGCCCCTTGCGCCGCACCAGGTTCAGGCCTGCGACAAAGCCGCAGCTGTTGGCGTAGCCGACCAGCGGATGGTCGGCCAGCGTGGCAAAGCGTTGCGCCAGGTATGGGCCGGTATCTTCCGCCACGCGCTGCACCAGTTTCTCATCCTCGATGATGCGGATAGTCTCCAGCGCGGCCGCGCAGGCCACCGGGTGGCCGGAGTAAGTGAAACCGTGGGCGAACTCGCCGCCCTGCCCGATCAGCACATTCGCCACGCGCTCACCGACCAGCACCCCGCCCAGCGGGATGTAGCCAGAGGTGACACCCTTGGCGAAAGTGATCAGGTCCGGCTTGATGCCGAAGTAGTCGCTGGCGAACATGCGGCCGGTGCGGCCGAAGCCGGTGATCACTTCATCCGCAATCAGCAAGATGCCGTATTTGTCGCAGATGCGCTGGATCTCCGGCCAGTAAGTGCGCGGGGGGATGACGACGCCGCCCGCGCCCTGGATTGGCTCGCCGATGAAGGCCGCCACCTTCTCGGCGCCGACGTCGAGAATTTTCTGCTCCAGCCAGGAGGCGGCCTCGATGCCGAATTCGTCCTCCGTCATGCCGCGTCCTGCTTCCAGGTAGTTCGGCTGGCGGATATGCACGATGCCAGGAATCGGCAAGCCGCCCTGCGCGTGCATGCCCTCCATGCCGCCCAGCGAGGCGCCCGCCATTGTGCTGCCGTGATAGGCGTTGAAGCGGCTGATGATGGTGTGGCGCTGCGGCTGCCCCATCAAGTCCCAGTAACGGCGCACCATGCGCACGTTGGTGTCGTTGGCCTCCGAACCGGAGCCGGTGAAGAACACGTGCTTGAAGCCCTGCGGTGCGATCTCGGCCAACTTGGCGGCGAGCTTCACCGCCGGCACATTCGTGGTGTTGAAGAAGCTGTTATAGAAAGGCAGCGTCTCCATCTGCTCGAACACGGCCTTGGAGATGCTGTGCCGCCCGTAGCCGACATTCACGCACCACAGGCCGGACATGCCGTCCAAAATCTTCTTGCCTTCCGAATCCCACAGGTAGATGCCTTCGCCACGCACCATCACGCGCACACCGCGCTCGCCGAGCGCCTTGTGGTCGGTGAACGGGTGCAGGTAATGGGCGTGGTCGTGCGCCTGGATGGTTTTGGTATCGTCCATGATCGCCTCCTCAAACGTGCAGCAGCAGGTGCTCGCGCTCCCACGGACTGATGACGGTCATGAACTCCTGATGCTCCAGGTCCTTGATGGCGGCGTAGACGTCGATGAAGCGCTCGCCCAGTACGAAGCGCAGCTTGTCTTCGCTGCGCAGCTCCTTCAGCGCTTCCGGCAAGCCTTGCGGCAGCTCCACCTTCATATCGTAGGCGCTGCCGGTGGTCGGTGCGGTCGGCTCCAGCCCCTCGGTCATGCCGAGATAGCCGCAGGCCAGCGTCACAGCCAGTGCGAGATATGGGTTCGCATCGGCGCCGATGATGCGGTTCTCCACGCGCCGATCCTGCACGCCCGATTCCGGCACGCGGAAGCCGACCGTGCGGTTATCCATGCCCCACTGGATATTGATCGGCGCCGCCGTGTGCCGCACCAGGCGGCGGTAGGAATTCACATACGGCGCAACGATCGCCAGTGCGCTCGGCATATAGCGCTGCAGGCCGCCAATATAGGCCTTGAACAGCTGCGACGGCGAGCCATCCTGGTTGCTGAAGATATTCCAGCCGGTGCGCGCATCGACCACGCTCTGGTGGATATGCATCGCCGATCCCGGTTCGCCCGCCATCGGTTTGGCCATGAAGGTGGCGTACATGTGGTGCTTTAACGCGGCCTCGCGCAAGGTGCGCTTGAAGAAGAACACCTTGTCGGCCAAGCCAAGCGGTTCGCCGTGCAGGAAGTTGATCTCCATTTGCCCGGCGCCGATTTCGTGGATCAGGGTGTCCACGTCCAGGCCCATCAGGTCGCAGTAATCATAGATATCCTCGAACAGCGGATCGAATTCATTCACCGCATCGATGCTGTACACCTGGCGGCTGGTTTCGGCGCGGCCGCTGCGGCCAACGGGCGCCTTCAGCGGCAGGTCCGGATCCGAATTCTTATCGGTCAGGTAGAACTCCAGTTCCGGGGCAACGACGGGCTTCCAGCCCTTTTCCTCAAACAGCTTCAATACGCGCCGCAGCACGGAGCGCGGCGCAAAGTCGACCAGGCGACCGTCGCTGAAATAACAGTCGTGGATCACTTGCGCCGTCGGGTCGGTCGCCCATGGCACCATGGTGATGGTGGTGGGGTCGGCTTTCAGGATCATGTCGCGGTCGGTGCTGGAAATGGCGCGGTCGTAGGCATCGTCCTCGGTCGGATAATTGCCGGTGACGGTCATGCCAAGCACCGCTTCAGGAATGCGCATGCCGCGCTCCTGGGTGAATTTACCCCGCGGGAGAATCTTCCCGCGTGCGACGCCGGTCAGGTCAGGCACCAGGCATTCGATCTCGGTGACCCGTTTTTCATTGAGCCACTCGTCCATGTCGGTGTAACTAAAATTTTCGCGGATTGCCATAGCTTCCTCTCAGGTAGTTTAAATAACGGCACTACTGAAGGAAGCACACCTAAGGGATACGGTCACGATGCACGCGGCAGGCAAGGCCAAATGCGCTGAACATGCGCATGGAATCGTGGTTCTCTTCGATGCGCCATTCGGGGTGCCACTGCACACCGAGTGCAAAGGCGGATGACGCCACTACTGAATAGGCTTCCACCAGGCCGTCGTCGGAGCGCGCTTCGACTTGCAGGCCGGGTGCGAGCCGGTCAATACCCTGCCCATGCAGGGAATTCACTTGTATCTCACTAGCACCATCAAGGATGTGGGCCAGCAAGCCGCCCGCTTCCAGTTTGATGCGGTGCGCCGGGCCATACTGCACGTCCAGCGGCTGCGTCTTGTCTTCGCGATGGTCGAAATAGCCCGCCACCGTATGCACCGCCTGGTGCAGCGTGCCGCCCAGCGCCACATTCACTTCCTGGAAGCCGCGGCAGATGGCCAGCAGCGGTATGCCGCGCAGCAGTGCGGCGCGGATCAGGGGCATCATGGTGGCATCGCGCGCAATATCCTGCGGCAGCGATGGATCGAGCGTGTCCTGCCCATACAGGCGTGCCTGTACATTGGAGGCGGCGCCAGTGAGCATGATGCCATTGGCGATGCCAAGCAGGCTTTCAAGGTCCGTGTTATCGCCCAGCGGCGGAACCAATAACGGTTGGCAGCGAGCTCCCACAGCTACCGCATCGACGTATTTGTTCTGAGCGGCGTAGCTGGGATGTGAGCCAATTTTATGGCTGCAGGCGGGGACCAGTACGATGGGGCGGCGCATTTCAGTTTCTTTTGGTAACTTGGTGTGCAATTTGATCTTATTCCCAATTTGCGAATGTGGCAACTGGGCGCGGTGATACCCGGTATACTGGATTTTTACTTTGGAGGTGAATCATGCTGACCCTGAAAGATCCCAGCCTTCTACGCCAACAATGTTTCATTGCTGGCGAATGGTGCGATGCCGATGGGGGCGCAACGATCGCCGTCACCAATCCAGCTACCGGTGAAAATCTCGGCACTGTGCCGAAAATGGGGGCTGCCGAAACGCGCCGCGCCATCGAGGCTGCGAATGCAGCCTGGCCGGCATGGCGTAAAACACCGGCCAAATCGCGCGCTGCCATCCTGCGCAAATGGAATGACCTGATCCTGGCCAATGCCGATGACCTGGCATTGCTGATGACGGCCGAACAAGGCAAGCCGCTGGCCGAATCCAAGGGCGAAATCACTTATGCAGCGTCCTTTATCGAATGGTTTGCCGAAGAGGCCAAGCGCATCGCTGGCGAGACCCTCGCATCGCCGTGGCCGGACAAACGCATCGTGGTCACGCGCGAACCGATTGGCGTCAGCGCAGCGATCACGCCATGGAACTTCCCTTCCGCGATGATTACGCGCAAGGCCGGTCCCGCATTGGCGGCAGGCTGCCCGATGGTGGTCAAACCGGCCGAACTGACGCCGTTCTCCGCACTCGCGCTGGCGGTACTGGCGGAGCGCGCTGGCGTGCCGGCCGGCGTGTTCAGCGTGATCACAGGTGCGTCGCGCGAAATCGGCGGCGAAATGACTTCCAACCCGATCGTGCGCAAGCTGAGTTTTACCGGCTCCACCGCTGTTGGCCGCCTGCTGATGGAGCAGTGCGCGCCGACGATCAAGAAGCTGTCGCTGGAACTTGGCGGCAATGCGCCCTTCATCGTATTCGACGATGCCGACCTGGATGCAGCAGTGGAAGGCGCTATCGCGTCCAAGTACCGCAACGCCGGCCAAACCTGCGTCTGCGCTAACCGCATCTATGTGCAGGATGGCGTCTACGATTCCTTCGCATCCAGGCTGGTGGAGGCCGCGCGCAAACTCAAGGTCGGAAACGGCGCCGATAACGGCGTGACGCAAGGCCCGCTGATCGAAGAGAAGGCCGTCGTCAAGGTAGAAGAGCATATCGCGGATGCGCTCGGCAAGGGCGCACGATTGCTGCTGGGCGGCAAGCGACATGAGCTGGGCCACAGCTTCTTCCAGCCGACCGTGCTGGCTGACGTGAATGCCGACATGCTGGTGGCGCGCGAGGAAACGTTCGGACCATTGGCGCCGCTGTTCCGCTTCAAGACCGACGAGGAAGCGGTGGCCTTGGCCAACGATACCGAATTTGGCCTCGCCGCGTATTTCTACTCATGCGACATCGGCCGCATCTGGCGCGTGGCGGAAGGACTGGAAAGCGGCATGGTGGGCGTGAACACAGGCCTGATCTCGACCGAGATCGCGCCATTCGGCGGCGTCAAGCAATCGGGCCTGGGCCGCGAGGGCTCGACGCACGGTATGGATGATTATCTCGTCATCAAATACATCTGCATGGGTGGCGTTTAAACCTGGGCTGCCTCTTCAGCGCGCACCTCGCTCAGTAGCTTCTTCAGCTCGGGCACGCAGGAGCCGCAGTTGCCGCCGGCTTTGACGCAGGCGGTGATTTGCGCCGGCGTGGTCAGGTTCATTTCGCGAATGGCGTTGCAGATGGTATTGCGGCCGACGCCGAAACAGGAGCAGACCGTGGGGCCGGTGTCGGCGCCGGCGGCAATGGGGCGGCCGGCTAACAAGGCTGCGCGGTCGGTCAGTTCCAGCTTCTCTTTGGCGAACAGGCTGGCCAGCCATTGACGGGCGGGCAGGTCTGGTCTTGATGAGATGAAGATGCATTGGGCGATGCGGTCGTCGACAAGGTGCACGGCACGGAAGACGCCGGAGCTGCGGTCGGCGTATTCGAGCCAGTCGGCATCGTCGTCTTTGATGCCGAGCAGCTGGCGTGCCCATTCGCCGAAATCTTCAATCGTGTTGCGGCCGGCCAGCTCGTAGCGCTGGAAGTCTGTGCCTTGCACCTTGGTCCAATAGGCCATTGCGTCCAGTTGCAGCGCGCCGCGGCTCAGGATGAAGCCGTGCCATTTGACCGGAAAGCGGTCAACCATCACGGGGGTGTGCTTGAATTCCGGCTCGCCGGAAACTGGATCGACGGCGGGATTCACGACGGCGCCGATGCGGGCGTCGGAGGCGGTCTGGTTGTTCCAGTGGATTGGCACGAATGTGCTGCCGCGCGCGATGCCGCCGCCGTGCTGGACTCTTGCGATCATGCTGCCCCATTGGCTGGTGACGCGCGCCAGCTCGCCTTCTTTCACGCCGCACAGCAGTGCGTCCTGCGGGTGCATGTCGATGAAGGATTCGGGGATGTGGTCGGCCAGCTTGGGGGCGCGGCCGGTGCGGGTCATGGTGTGCCAGTGGTCGCGTACGCGGCCGGTGTTGAGCGTGAGGGGAAATTCGCCATCCGGCAGGTTGGCCGGGGCACGCGGGGCGGTAGCCACGAAGCGCGCGCGGCCATCGGCGTGCGAAAAACGGCCATCAGCGAATGGGCTGCTCGCTTCGGCGGAGGCAGACGCCGGGACGGGCCATTGGGTTGGTGGGAGGACGTCGAAGGCGGAGTCGCTGAGCGTCGCGAGGGCGGCAATGTTGAAGGCCCGCGGGAGGTCGGCGGGGGTGTTGCGCCAGGCGCTCAGGCGGGCGTGTTCGGTGAAGATCTCGGCGGCGCTGGCGTAGCCGAAGCCGTCATAGCCCATGCGCAGGGCGAACTGCGACAGGATCAGCCAGTCGGCCCTGGCTTCGCCGGGTGCAGGCAGGAAGGCGCGCTGGCGGGAGATGCGGCGTTCGGAATTGGTCACGGTGCCGTCCTTTTCGCCCCATGCGAGCGCGGGCAGCAGGACGTCGGCGTAGGCATTGGTGTCGGTATCGCGCACCACATCGGAGACCACGACCAGCTCGCAGCGTTCCAGCGCGCGCCGTACTTGGTCGGCGTTCGGCAGGCTGACCACCGGGTTGGTGGCGATCACCCACACCGCCTTCACGCGTCCAGATTCGATGGCTTCGAACAGGTCGACCGCTTTCAGGCCGGGACGAGCGGCGATGCGCGGCGACTCCCAGAAAGTCTGCACGGCGTGGCGGTGCGCGGGGTTGTCGAGGTCCATGTGCGCCGCCAGCATGTTCGCCAGGCCGCCTACCTCGCGGCCGCCCATGGCGTTGGGCTGGCCGGTGATGGAAAACGGGCCCATGCCCTGCTTGCCGATCCGGCCGCCGATCAGGTGGCAGTTGATGATGGCGTTGACCTTGTCGGTACCGGCGCTGGACTGGTTGACGCCCATCGAGAAGCCGGTAATCACTTTCGCCGTGGCGGCAAAGGATTCGTAGAACTCCAGCAAATCATCGAGGTTCACGCGGCAGGCGCGCGCCACGTCGGCTGGCGAAATATCGGCGGCAGCCAGCGCATCGTTGAGGCCATTCGTGTGCGCAGCGATAAATGCTGGATCGATTGCGCCGATGCGCGACAGGTAGCTGAGCAAGCCGTTGAACAGCCAGACATCGGTGCCGGGCTTGATCGGAAGGTGAAGGTCGGCCTGCTCGCAGGTGGCGGTACGGCGCGGATCGATGACCACGATCTTCATGCCAGGCCGGGCTTCCTTGGCGCGCGTGAGGCGCTGGAACAGGATGGGATGGCACCAGGCCAGGTTGGAGCCTACCAGCACCACCATGTCGGCGTGGTCGATGTCGTCGTAGTTGACCGGCACCACGTCCTCACCGAACGCGCGCTTGTGGCCTGCCACGGCGGAGGACATGCAGAGGCGCGAGTTGGTGTCGATATTCGCGCTGCCGATGTAGCCCTTCATCAATTTATTGGCGACGTAGTAGTCCTCCGTCAGCAGTTGGCCGGAGACGTAGAAGGCCACAGCGTCCGGTCCATGCTCGTCGATGATGGCGCGCCATTTGCCAGCCACGTGGTCGAGCGCCTCCCCCCAGGCCGTGCGCTGCAGTTCGCCGCCGCGTTCACGCATCATCGGGTACAGCAGGCGGCCCTCCAGGCCAATGGTCTCTCCCAGCGCGGAACCTTTCACGCACAAGCGCCCCTGGTTGGCCGGATGCGCGGCATCGCCCGCGATATCGAAACCGCCTTCGGCGCGCGGCGTCGCCGTCACACCGCACCCAACTCCGCAATAAGCGCACGTCGTCTTAATCATGATTCACGCAGCCTGCGCGCACAGCGCCTGCCCAAACAAAAGGTGGTTGCGCATCGACGAGATGTCGGTGCGGTTCTGGATCAAATCGAAGTACCAGGGGCCATCCTGTACGTCGCCATATAGCACCGCGCCGGTGATGCGGCTGCCGTCCAGCACCAGGCGCTTGTAGACGCCACGGCGCGGATCGCGCAGCACCAGGTCTTCGCTGCCGTCGCCGCCGATGAAATCGCCGACCGAGTACAGCTCGACGCCGGTCACCTTCAGGCGCGTCGGCGTGGCTTGCTGCACGTAGCGGCGGTGCCCGGCGCCAGCCAAGTGGGCGGCGCACACGCGCGCCTGCTCCCAGATCGGCGCCACCAGGCCGAAGGTGGAACGGCGGTGCTGCACGCATTCGCCAACTGCGTAGACGCGCGGGTCGAAAGTTTGCAGCGTGTCGTCCACCACGATGGCGCGCTCGCAATGCAGGCCGCTGCGCTTGGCCAGTTCGATATTCGGACGCACACCCGCAGTCATCACCACCAGGTCGGCCGGGATCTCGCTGCCGTCGGCAAATCGCACCGCCGTCACACGGTCCTCGCCGACGATCTCGCTGGTCTGCGCATCCATGCGGAAGGCGAGGCCTTTGGCCTCCAGGGCCTTCTGCAGCAGCTTGGCGGCTGGCTTGTCGAGCTGCTGGTTCATCAGCGTATCGGTGACGTGCACCACGGTGACCTGCATGCCCTGGCGCTGCAGGCCGTTGGCAGCCTCCAGCCCGAGCAAGCCGCCGCCAATCACCACGGCGTGACGGTGGTCGCGCGCGGCGGCCAGCATCTGCTCGACGTCATTGATGTCGCGGAAGGCCAGCACGCCCGGCAGCTCATGGCCCGGCACCGGAATGATGAAAGGCCGCGAGCCGGTCGCCAGCAGCAGGCGGTCATAACGCACTTCCAGCCCGGATCGGGCGCGCACCAGGCGGCGCTTGCGGTCGATATACTCCACCGGATCGCCGGCGTGCAGGGTGATGCGGTTCTGCGCGTACCACTCGCGCGTATTCAGCATGATGTCGTCGACCGACTTCTCGCCCGCCAAGACCGGCGACAGCAGGATGCGGTTGTAGTTGCCGTGCGGTTCGGCGCCGAACACGGTGATGTCGTACATGTCCGGCGCGAGCTTGAGCAGCTCCTCGACCGTGCGCATGCCGGCCATGCCGTTGCCAACGACGACCAGGGCCGGTTTCATGCGCCGACCCAGACCTTTCCGCCTTCGATGCGCGCCGGCCAGGTAGGCACCGAGTGTTCGGGCGCTTCAAGGCATTCGCCGGTTTGCAGGTCGAAGTGGTGCTTGTAGATCGGCGAGGCGACCACCAGACGTTCGCCCAGGTTGCCGACCAGGCCGCGCGACAGCACGGAGGCGTCCGAATTCGGGTCGTAGTTGCCGATGGCGAAGACGCGGCTGCCGGCGCCGTCGTCCATGCGGAACACGGCAACCTGCTGGCCTTGCAGCAGCGCGCAGACGCCGGTGTTGGGGACGATTTCTTCCACGGCGCAGATGGCGGTCCAGGCGGCGGCGGATTGGTCACGGTGCATGGCGGTTCTCCTTAGGCGACGACTTTGATCGGGATACGTTTGCGTTCTTCCACGGTGGCGGGGCGGATCTGGCCGCGTTCTTCCATGAAGACCACGTTGCTGTCGGCTTCCGGGCTGTTGACGAAGTGGCGGAAACGGGCGCGCGTTTCTGGATTGTTGACCGCTTCCTTCCACTCGCAGGCGTAGGTATCGACCACGCGCTGCATGTCCTGCTCCATCTCGGCGTTGATACCCAGCTTGTCGCCGATGACGACGTCCTTCAGGTAATCCAGGCCGCCCTCCAGGTTTTCGCGCCAGGTGCTGGTGCGCTGCAGGCGATCGGCGGTACGGCTGTAGAACATCAGGAAGCGGTCGATATAGGCCACCAGGGTTGCCTTGTCCAGGTCGGAGGCCAGCAGCTCGGCGTGGCGCGGCTTCATGCCGCCGTTGCCGCACACGTACAGGTTCCAGCCCTTTTCCGTGGCGATGATGCCGACGTCCTTGCCCTGCGCTTCGGCGCATTCGCGGGTGCAGCCGGATACGCCGAACTTGATCTTGTGCGGCGTACGCAGGCCCTTGTAGCGGTTCTCCAGCTCAATCGCCAGGCCGACCGAGTCATCGACACCGTAACGGCACCAGGTCGAGCCGACGCAGGACTTCACCGTGCGCAGCGACTTGCCGTAGGCGTGGCCGGTTTCGAAGCCGGCCGCGATCAGTTCTTCCCAGATCAGCGGCAGCTGCTCGACGCGCGCGCCGAACAGGTCAACGCGCTGGCCACCGGTGATCTTGGTATACAGGCCGTACTTCTTGGCGACCTGGCCGACCGCGATCAGGCCTTCCGGCGTAACCTCCCCGCCCGGCATGCGCGGTACTACGGAATAGGTGCCATCCTTCTGGATATTGCCCAGGAAGTAGTCGTTCGAATCCTGCAGGCTGGCGTGCTCCCTCTTCAGCACAAAATCGTTCCAGCAGGTGGCGAAGATGCTGGCCGCCAGCGGTTTGCAGACATCGCAGCCCAAGCCTTTGCCGTGACGCGCCAGCAAGTCGTCAAATGACTTGATCTGTCCAACACGGATCAGGTGGAACAGCTCTTGGCGCGAGTGCGCGAAGTGTTCGCAGACGTGGTTGTTGACGTCCATGCCGAGCTTTTTCATCTCGGCCTTCATGATTTGCGTCACCAACGGCACGCAGCCGCCGCAGGAGGTACCGGCGCCGCAGCATTTCTTCAGCGCTCCGATGCTGGTGGCGCCGCCAGCGACCGCGTCGCAGATGGCGCCTTTCGAGACGTCGTTGCAGGAACAGATCTGCGCGCCGGCCGGCAGCGCGTCCACGCCCAGGCCAGGCTTGGCCGCGCCGTCCGACTGCGGCAGGATCAGGAATTCCGGCGCTTCCGGCAGCTCGATCTTGTTCAGCATCATTTGCAGCAAGGTGCCGTATTCGCCGGCATCGCCCACCATCACGCCTCCCAGCAGGTATTTGCCGCAGTCCGACACGACGATCTTCTTGTAGACCTGCTTGCGCTCGTCGGTGAACTGGTAGGAGCGCGCGCCTTCGGCCTTGGCGTGCGGGTCGCCGATGCTGGCCACGTCCACGCCCATCAGCTTCAGTTTGGTGCTCATATCGGCGCCAGTGAACTCGGCGGCGGCATCGCCCAGGATATGGCGCGCAGCAACGCGGGCCATGTCGTAGCCCGGCGCCACCAGGCCATACACCATGCCGTTCCACAGCGCGCATTCGCCGATGGCGTACACATTGGCGTCGCTGGTCTGGCAATGGTTGTTGATGGCGATGCCGCCGCGCGGGCCGACTTCCAGGCCGGATTCGCGCGCCAGGTAGTCGCGCGGGCGGATGCCGGCGGAAAACACGATCATGTCCGTCTCCAGCGAAGTGCCGTCGGCGAACTGCATGCGGTGGGTGCCGCCCTCGCCCGCCACGATGGCGGTGGTGTTCTTGCCGGTATGGACGGTCACGCCCAGGTCTTCAATCTTCTGGCGCAATACGCGGCCACCGCCGTCGTCCACCTGCACCGCCATCAGGCGCGGTGCGAATTCCACCACGTGGGTCTCCAGCCCCATATCGCGCAGCGCCTTGGCGCATTCCAGGCCAAGCAGGCCGCCGCCGATGACGACGCCGGTCTTGGAGCGCGCGCCGCATTCCTGCATCGCTTCCAGGTCTTCAATGGTGCGGTAGACGAAGCAATCCTTGCGATCCTTGCCTTCGATCTGGGGCACGAAAGGGAAGGAGCCGGTGGCAATCACCAGCTTATCGTATTCGAGCACACTGCCGTCGTTGACGGTGACCTGGCGTGCCGCCGTATTGATGGCCAGGGCACGCGCATTCAGGCGCAGCGCCATGTCGTCGCGCTCGAAAAAGCCCTCTTCGACCAGCGACAGGTCGTCCGCACTCTTCCCGCTGAAGAATTCCGACAAGTGCACGCGGTCGTAGGCCGGACGCGGCTCCTCGCACAACACGGTGACCTGTACACCGCTATCGCGCGGCAGGCTTTTCAGGAATTGGTGGCCGACCATGCCATGGCCAATGACGACGATTTTCATGCTGCGGCTCCTGCGATGGCGTGTTCGGCTACGGTGGATTCGCTGAATCGTGCGGCCAGTGCGCACAGGGCGGAGATGGCAACCAGCACGCCAAGAATCCACAGGGTTTGCTGTGCGTTGCCGGTTCCCTTGAGCAGGAAGCCCGCCGCCACCGCGCCGACATTGCCGCCGGCGCCGATGATGCCGGCCACGCCGCCCAGGGCGCGCTTGTCGATGAAGGGCACCAGCGCATAGGTCGCGCCGCAAGCCATGTGGGTGAACAGGCCAAACGCCAGCATCGAGACCACCGCGAACAGCACGCTGTCGGCCTTGGAGAAGAACAGCAGGCCAATGCCTTCGCCCAGCATCATCACGAACAACAGGGTGACGCGGCTATTCAGGCTGCCGCGCAGGGCCGCCTTGTCGGACAGCCAGCCGCCCAGCGCACGGGCAAACAGCGCCAGCAGACCGAAGCTGCCCGCCGCCATGCCGGCCTGCGCCAGCGACAGCTTGAAGGTGTCCACGTAGTAGGTGGCGGCGATGTTGTGGATGAAGATCTCCACGCCGAAGCAGGCGCCGTAAGTCACGAACAGCATCCATACGCGGTAGTTGACGGCGGCCAGCTTGAAGCTCGCCCAGCCCCCCTTCTTGCCGCCTTCCAGTTCGATGCCGGCGGCGCGCAGGTCAGCGTAATTGCCTTCCGGGCAGTCCTGGGTGTAGCGGTAGTAGACGACCGCCATCACCAGCATCAGCACACCCGGCACCACCAGGGCGGCGCGCCAGCCCATGGTTTCGCCGACGCCCATCATGACCATGGCGGCCATGATCATCGGCATGGTGGACTGCACCACGCCGCCGCCGGCATTGCCCCAGCCGGCTGCCGCCGCGTTGGCGGTGCCGACCACGTTGGGCGCGAACATGACGGAGGTGTGGTACTGGGTGATGACGAAGCTTGCGCCCACCGCGCCGATCAGCAGGCGGAAGAACAGGAAGCTCTCATAAGTCTGCGCCGCAGCCACGCCCAGCACGGGGATGGCGCCCAGCAGCAGCAAGCCGGTATAGGTCTTGCGCGGGCCGTAGCGGTCGCACAGCGGGCCGATGATCAGCCGCACGATGATGGTGATGGCGACGGCGGCGATATTGATGTTGGCGATCTGGGCCGGGGTCAGGCCGAACTCGCCTTTAATCACCGGCATCAGTGGCGCGCAGGCGAACCACGCGAAGAAGCAGACGAAGAATGCCATCCAGGTGAGGTGGAAGGCGCGCATTTGAGGCGTTGAGAACGAAAACAGTTTGATGCTGGTCGCTTTGGCCATGGTGTTATCCCTGAAAACAAAAAGGCGTCCGCACAGCCACTGCCCAATCGAAGGCAGCGCTGCGCGGACGCCGTTGTCCGGTTTTGCCGATCCTCCGTTAGACCGACCCTTGACCTATGCTTTGCAAGACCTGTGCCAGGAGCGTCTCCCTAGGGAAGACGGCCCGCACGACGTGCGCCGGGCCGATTTTCGCCACCTTGCGGTGCGGCGCGCCCAAGAATGGTGCACCGCAATAGGGCGGCACTCAGGCGTTCGTTGCCTGAAGTGCGGCCTTCACCATGTCGTCGATTTCTGTTGTGATGTTCGATAGCACCCCGGCAACCACCGCGAATTCGCGCCCGGCATGGCCAGCCCGTGCCGCCACCACGCGGGCGTTGAAGGTGACCATCTTTGCTTGCCGCGCGATGGTTTCGATTTCCGTGATCACGCCGCGCAGCTGCTTTTTCATCAGCACCGCGTGTTTCTTGGACTGTTCTTCATAGATGGCGGTGATCTGGTTCAGCACCGCCAGCACCGGCGTAGCGGTGGCCACCAGCTGGTCCAGCGCGTGGCCCGGCGCGCCGCTGTCCAGCGCACGCTGCGCCACATCGATGAATTCCGCAATCTGGCGCGCGCCGCCTGGCTTGCCGTGGTAGGCCTCCTGCAGCTCGGGGCAGAAAATGCCTGGCAGCGCGTCGCTGCCGTTCAACAGCGTATGGTGGGCCTCGCGGAACAGCGCCAGCGCGTCGCGCGCTATGTCGGCGGCACCCGGCTGCCCTTGCGCCGCCAGCACCGCATACAGCACCAGCCGCTGCGAGGTGAACCTGCGGCGGCCGGACAGGTTGATCAAGGCTCCGAATACTTCACCCGAAAGGGGGCTGGCCGGCTCTTTCATGCGCTCTCCTTCACAACATATGGATGGCAAAGGAAGCGGCGTAGCGCTCGGGATCTTTGCCATCCCAGGTGGTCCCGTCCATGAGCACCGAGCTGCGCAGGGTACTGGCGGGTACTGGAGTCTCCGTTATTTCTGCCGCCTCTTTATAGAGGGCGATCTGGTGCACCCTGAGCGCCACGCTCAGGTAGTCGGGTGCGGTCTTGAGCAGGCCCCAGCGCCGGTGCTGGGTCATGAACCACATACCATCCGACAGGTAAGGGAAATTGGCCGCGCCTTCCTGGTGGAAGCGCATGCTGTGCGCGTCCTCCCAGCTGCGGCCCATGCCGTCCTGGTAGTGGCCGAGGATGCGCTGCCAGATCACTTCCTTGCTGGTGTTGACGTATTGGACGGCGGAGATGATCTCCGCCATCGCCATGCGGTTGGCGGCGCTGGCGTCGATCCAACGGCTCGCTTCCAGCACGGCGGCGACCAGGGCGCGTGCGGTGTTCGGGTTATGGCGTACAAAGTCCTGGGTGGCGGCCAGCACCTTCTCGGGATGGTCGGGCCAGATTTGCTGGCTGGTGGCGATGGTCACGCCCACGCCGTCCATCACGGCGCGATGGTTCCACGGTTCGCCGGCACAGAAGCCGTCCATATGGCCTGCCGCCAGGTTGGCCGCCATCTGCGACGGCGGCACGGTGATGATGCGCGCTTCGCGCAGCGGGTGTACGCCATACGCGGCCAGCCAGTAGTACAGCCACATGGCGTGGGTGCCGGTGGGGAAGGTCTGCGCCCAGCGCAACTGGCGTTCATGCGCCAGCGCGGCCACGCCTGCGCCATCGTTGATGCCCTCGTCCACCAGACGGCGCGAGATGGTGATGGCCTGGCCGTTGCGGTTCAGGTTCATCAGGATCGCCATATCGCGCTGCACCGAGCCGACGCCGAGCTGGGTGCCGTACACCAGGCCATATAGCGCATGCGCCGCGTCCAGCTCGCCGGTAAGCAGCTTGTCGCGCACGCCGGCCCAGGACGTTTCCTTGCTCAATACGATGCGGATGCCGTGCTTACGGTCCAGCCCCAGTACGGACGCCATCACCAGCGACGCGCAATCGGTCAGCGGGTTGAAGCCAATCCTGACGATGTCTTTTTCAATCTGCATACCTTTACTCCTGCCAGGCTCGCACCAGAACGGTGCATCAGCCCAGCAAATCCTCCGCGTCCAGGATGCGCTGCGCCAATTCGGCCAGCTTCAGGTTCTTGTTCATGGCCATGCTGCGCAGCTTCTGGAAGGCCTGGTCTTCGGTCATGCCATGGCGCGCCATGAAAATGCCCTTGGCGCGGTCGATCACCTTGCGCTCGGCGAGCTTCAGGCGCGTGCCTTCCAGCTCGTCCAGCAGCTGCTGCTCGCGGCGGAAACGCACCATCGCCACCTCCAGCACCGGCTTCACGCGCTCCGGCTGCAAACCCGCCACCACATAGGCGGAAACGCCCGCCGCCATGGCCGCTTCCATGGAGGAGGCCTTGTCGTCCTCGGTGAACATGACGATGGGGCGGCGCTCGTCGCGGGTGGCGATGACGATGTGTTCCAGCACGTCGCGCGCGTCCGATTCGGCGTCGACGATGATCATGTCCGGCTGCAGGCGGGCGATGTGCTCCGGCAGATGGAAATCGGCCGGCAGGGAGGCCAGCAGGTCGTAGCCGGCTTCCGCCAGCCCGCTGTGCAAGGCATGTGCGCGTGCCTCACTTTCGTGCGCGGGATGGATCAAAACGATGCGTAAGTTGCGGCTCATACCCCAATTGAGCAAGATCCGGGCCAGGTTTCGCGTTAAACTTCCGGCATGAACCGAACCATATCCCCTCTGCACCTGGCGCTGTGCGCCCTTGTTTTAGTTGTCCTGGCCTGGTCGGGCATCGCTCCCTACGACCGCACCACCTGGTGGCTGGAAGTGATGCCGGTGCTGATCGCACTGCCGCTGCTGGCGTATTCCTACCGCAGCTACCGGCTGACGGACCTGCTGTATGCACTGATTGCGGTGCATTGCGTGATCCTGATGGTGGGCGGCGCCTACACCTATGCGCGCGTGCCGTTTGGCTTCGACCTGCAGCATTGGCTTGGCTTGTCGCGCAATCCGTATGACCGCCTTGGGCATTTCGCACAGGGCTTTATCCCGGCCATGGCGGCGCGCGAGATCCTGCTGCGCGGGCGCCATCTGGCGCGCGGCAAGATGCTGGCCTTTGTGGTGATTTGCATTGTGCTGGCGATCAGCGCGACTTATGAATTGATCGAATGGGCTGCTGCCGTGGCGCTGGGCCAGGGGGCGGACGAATTCCTCGGCACCCAGGGCGACCAGTGGGATACCCAGTCCGATATGTTCATGGCGCTGCTGGGCGGCGCGGCGGCGCTGCTCACGCTCTCGCGCTGGCATGACCGGCAGTTGGCCCAACGCTGATGCTGGCCGCAATCCTTCCGGTTTTCCTGCTGATTATGCTGGGCGTGGCGATCCGGCAGGCGCGCTGGATGCCGGAGGATTTCTTTCCTTCGGTGGAGAAGTTCTCTTACTTCATCGCCTTTCCCGCGCTGCTGTTCACCGGTATTTCGCGGCTTGACTTCCAGGGCCGGATGGTCGGCGAACTCGCGCTGGCGACGCTGCTGCCGACGCTGATCGTTGTCGGCCTCGCCCTGCTGGTGCTGCTGTTCTGGCGCGGGCTGCCCGACGCCAGCCGCTCCTCAGTGATCCAGGGCGCGATGCGGCCCAATAGCTATTTCGGCATCGCCGTGTCGACGCTGTTCTTCCCGCAGCAGACCGCAGCGCTGGTGATGCTGGCTCTGGCGCTTTGCCTGCCGGTGGTGAACGTGGTGTCGATCCTGGCGCTGTCGTGGTGGAGCGGCAGCCGAGTCGCGCCGGGCCGCGTGGCGCGCACGCTGGCCACCAATCCCATCATCCTCGCGACATTGGCCGGCATCGCGGCGAGCGTGAGTGGACTGGCCTTGCCGCTGCCGCTCATGAACACGCTCGACATCCTCGGCAAATCAGCGCTTGCCCTCGGCCTGCTGTGCGTCGGCAGCGGCCTGGTTTTCTCGCTGGAGGGCCTGCGCCCCGCCGCGCTGGCCTTTACCTCTGGGCTGAAGCTGCTGGTGCTGCCGCTGGTGGCGACGCAAGTCTGCGCACTGCTCGGCGTATCGCAAGCCGTCACCCTGGCCGCCTGTTTCTACTGCGCGCTTCCCACTGCTCCCAACGCCTACATCATGGCACGCCAGCTGGGCGGAGATGCGCGCTTGATGGCTTCCCTGATCACGCTGCAAACCCTGCTGGCTGCGATAACGATCCCTCTGCTCCGCTAAATCTTGAAGGGAGTAGTTGCCGTTTTATCGCATCCGGGTGCCAGACGCTCCAGCGGGTGGCTGCCGCGCAGGCAGCGCCAATTGACGTAGCCGTCGGAGCTCCAGCTGGGCGCCAGGTAAAACGCCGGGCCGGCAGACGTTTGCTCGTCCAGCGACACTTCAATCTGCGCCGTCTGCGGGTTGAACGCAATGCTGCGCACACCGGCGGGGGGAGCCTCGTTTGCACCTGCCTCGGTCAGCGTTGCAGGCAAGCGGCGATGATTGATGATGTACGCACCGACATGCTTTGCCATGCGCTCGGCGTAAAAGCGTGCTGCCGTATTCGCATATGGCCGCTCCATACTCGCGTACCACCCGAGCGCGGGCACCACTGCAAGGACCAGGAGGGCGATATACCAAAGGCGCCGTCCAGGGCGCGGATGCGGTGGGGAAAAGATGTTCGTCATGATTGCCACAATATCAAGTAGCGACCACCCTAGCAACGCTTTAGAGTAAACGCTTGGCTTCCAGCAGCGCGTCAACGATGGCCGGCGCGCGGCGGCGCGCGCTTCGCTGCTGGGGACCCGCAGGGCGTAGGCCGGGTGGTAGGTGGCGATGAGCCAGCGGCCGTTGCGCTCGACGGCCTCGCCCATGTAGTCCTTCAGCGCGACGCTGCCGCTTTGCAGGATTGACTTCAGCGCTGTGGCGCCGAGGGCGACAATCACATCGGGGGCAACGCTTTCCAGTTCGGCTTCGAGCCAGTAGTGGCAAGCGGCGACTTCTTTCTGCGCCGGCGTCTTGTGCATGCGGCGCTTGCCGCGCATCTCGAACTTGAAATGCTTGACGGCGTTGGTGATGTAGACCTGGCGGCGATCGATGCCGGCCGCCGCCAGCGCATCGTCCAGCAACTCACCGGCAGGGCCGGCGAAGGGCTTGCCAGCAATATCCTCCTGGTCGCCAGGCTGCTCACCCACCAACATTAACCTGGCGCGGCGAGCCCCCTGCCCACCGACAGGCTGTGTGGCATCGCGCCACAGCTCACAGCGGCGGCATTCATCCAGAGAGGCGGGCGTTTGCGGATCGTGCATCAGCCCATTGTTCGAAGCCCGACGCCAGGCGGCGCACGATGCAGCGAGCCGCTCAGGCCGGGCGGCCGGTGAGGGCGAAGGCGCGGGTGCGTTTGAGGAATTCGTTGAACTGGCTGGCGTGCTCGGGGAAGCGTTCCTGGCCTTCGGTGAAGATGGCGGCCGCTTCGTCCAGGTGGCCCAGCTTCATCAGGCATTCGCCTTTGCTGAAGAAGGCTGCCATGCCATCCTCGTTGAGGTAGAGCGATTCGTCCAGGTCGCGCAGGGCCTTCTCGTACAGGCCAAGCTCCATGAAGGAGAAAGCGCGCTTGTCGAGCGCTTCGGTGAAGGCGGGATAAAGTTCGATCGCCTTGCCGTATTCGTTGATGGCGTCAATGCGGCGGCCTTCGGTGGCATGCACGCCGGCGCGCTCAAAGTGCTCGCGGGCGGTGCGCATGATGGTGTCGACGTCCTGGCCGGTCAGGCGCACGTACAGCTCGAAATCCATGTACTTCAAGCCTTGCAGCTCGCGCTCGGTGGCGGGCTGGTTGCCCAGCAGCTCCCAGCCTTCCGCCAGCGTGGAGGCGGCACGCTGCGCGTGGGCCAGGCGCACCACCGCCTCGTCGAGCGACGACAGGCGCGGCTTGGCGGCTACCGGTTCATAGGTCAGGAAGTGCGCGGTGGCGCCGTCGACGGCAAAGACTTTGAGCGCGGACCAGCCCTGGTCGTTGGGCGCCGGCTGTACCAGCACATCGCCAGCCTTCACCGCGAGCTGCGGCGTAGGCTGGAACTGTGCCGCCGCCCCGGCGCGCGAGGCGCCCAGGGAAGCGAGAAGATTGGAGATGAATTTCAGCATGCACAGAAGTGTACATGCTTTTTTGGCAGGATATTACTGCTGTGCGTATTCCGCCAGGCGGGCGTCGATGCAAGGCTGCAGGTCGGCCGGCGAGGAGATGTTCATGCCCAGGTCGTGCAGCAGGCCGTCCTTCAGGCCGTACACGAAGCCGTGCACGGTCAGCTCCTGGCCGCGGTCCCACGCGTCCTGCACGATGGTGGTCTGGCAGACGTTGACCACCTGCTCCACCACGTTCAGTTCGCACAGGCGCTCGCTCTGCTTGCTCACGTCGTTCAGCGCGGAGCCCAGGTAGCGCTCGTGCTTCTGGGCGACGTCCTGCACGTGGCGCAGCCAGTTGTCGACCAGGCCCACGCGGCCGCCGGTCAGCGCGGTGTGCACACCCTTGCAGCCATAGTGGCCGACGATGATCACATGCTTCACCTTCAGCACCTCGATGGAGAACTGCAGCACCGACAGGGAATTCAGGTCGGAGTGCACCACCACATTGGCGATGTTACGGTGAACGAACACTTTGCCTGGCGGCAGGCCAAGCAGTTCGTTTGCCGGTACGCGCGAATCGGAACAGCCGATCCACAGGTATTCCGGGCCAACCATGGACAGGTTGCGGAAGTAGTCAGGGTCCTGCGCTACTTTTTTCTCCGCCCACTGCCGGTTGTTTTCCAGCAGGTGCTTCATTACGTCGTCACTCATATCACTCGTCTCTTATTCGAAGAAGTCTTTGACCTTGTCCATGAAGGACTTGGTCTGGGGGCTATGCTTCGCACCACCTTCGGTAGTGGAGCGCTCGAATTCACGCAGCAGTTCTTTCTGCTTGTCAGTCAGCTTGACCGGCGTCTCAACGGCGACATGGCAGAACAGGTCGCCCGGATAACCGGAACGAACGCCCTTGATGCCCTTGCCCTTGAGGCGGAAGGTCTTGCCGGACTGCGTGCCTTCCGGCACGGTGAAGGAAACTTTGCCATCCAGCGTCGGCACTTCGATCTCGCCGCCCAGCGCTGCTTTCGCAAAGCTGATCGGCATTTCGCAGTGCAGGTCGTCGCCTTCGCGCTGGAACACGCTGTGCGGCTTGATGTGGATTTCCACATACAGGTCGCCCGGCGGTCCGCCATTGGTGCCCGGCTCGCCGTTGCCGGTGGAGCGGATACGCATGCCGGAATCGATACCGACCGGGATCTTCACTTCCAGCGTCTTGTTACGCTTGATGCGGCCCGCGCCGGAGCACGATGGGCATGGCTCAGGGATGATCTTGCCGGTGCCGTGGCACTTCGGGCAGGTCTGCTGGATGCTGAAGAAGCCCTGCTGCATGCGGACCTGGCCATGGCCGCCGCACGTGGAGCAAGTCACCGGCGAGGTGCCCGGCTTGGCGCCGGAACCGTGGCAGGTGTCGCACTTGTCCCAGCTCGGCACGCGGATCGTGGTGTCGAAGCCGTGGGCCGCTTGCTCCAGGGTGATCTCCAGGTTGTAGCGCAGGTCTGCGCCGCGATAAACCTGCGGGCCGGAGGAACGGCCGCCGCGGCCACCGCCGCCGAAGATGTCGCCGAAGATGTCGCCGAACGCATCGCCAAAGCCGCCGAAGCCGCCGCCTCCGCCGCCGCCCATATTCGGATCGACGCCAGCGTGACCATAGCGGTCGTACGCTTCGCGCTTTTCCGGATTGGTCAGCATCTCGTAGGCCTCTTTCACCTCTTTGAACTTTTCCTCAGCCTCTTTGTTATCCGGATTGCGGTCCGGATGGTATTTCATCGCGAGTTTGCGATAGGCTTTTTTGATTTCGTCTTCGGACGAGTTCTTAGCGACCCCGAGGATCTCGTAAAAATCACGCTTTGCCATGGTGTACCAATTTATGCGAAAAAGCCGAGCGAGCCCCGTCTGGATGCGTCGCTCGGCAGGTCATTACTCAGACCGGATTTGAAGCTTACTTGCTGTCTTTGACTTCCTTGAAGTCGGCGTCGACCACGTCGTCCTGGGCTGGCTTGGACTCGGCGCCCGCACCTGCTGCACCAGCACCGGCGGCACCGGCAGCACCTTGCTGCGCCTGCATGTCAGCATACATCTTCTCGCCCAGCTTCTGCGAAGCTTCGGACAGTGCTGCCACTTTGGCGTCGATCGCTGCCTTGTCGCCGTCCTTCAGGGTGGCTTCCAGGTCGTTGATCGCTGCTTCGATCTTCTCTTTTTCGCCGCCTTCCAGCTTGTCGCCGTATTCGGTCAGGGACTTGCGGGTGGAGTGCACCAGCGCGTCAGCCTGGTTGCGGGACTCAGCCAGTTCCTTCAGCTTCTTGTCTTCTTCCGCGTTCAGTTCCGCGTCCTTCACCATCTTCTGGATTTCCTCTTCGGACAGGCCGGAGTTCGCCTTGATGGTGATCTTGTTTTCCTTGCCGGTGGCCTTGTCTTTCGCGCCCACGTGCAGGATGCCGTTGGCGTCGATGTCGAAGGTCACTTCAATCTGCGGCACACCGCGTGCTGCTGGTGGGATGCCTTCCAGGTTGAATTCGCCCAGGCCCTTGTTGCCCGCTGCGATTTCACGCTCGCCCTGGTATACCTTGATGGTCACGGCCGGCTGGTTGTCGTCGGCGGTCGAGAACACTTGCGAGAACTTGGTAGGAATCGTGGTGTTCTTGTGGATCATCTTGGTCATCACACCGCCCAGGGTTTCGATACCCAGGGACAGCGGGGTCACGTCCAGCAGCAGCAGGTCTTTGCGGTCGCCCGACAGGACTGCACCCTGGATCGCGGCGCCAACAGCCACGGCTTCGTCAGGGTTCACGTCCTTACGTGGGTCCTTGCCGAAGAACTCTTTGACCTTTTCCTGCACCTTAGGCATACGGGTCATACCGCCGACCAGGATGATGTCGTCGATGTCGGACACTTTCACGCCGGCGTCCTTGATCGCGGTGCGGCATGGCTCGATGGTGGCGTTGATCAGCTCCTCAACCAGGGACTCCAGCTTGGCGCGGGTGATCTTCAGGTTCAGGTGGACTGGCGCGCCGTTCGCCATGGCGATGTAAGGCTCGTTGATTTCAGTCTGCTGCGAGGACGACAGTTCGATCTTCGCGCGCTCGGCCGATGCCTTGATACGCTGCAGGGCGATTGGATCCTTCTTCAGGTCCAGGCCGTTGATCTTCTTGAATTCGTCGATGATGTAGTCGATCACGCGCTGGTCGAAGTCTTCGCCGCCCAGGAAGGTGTCGCCGTTGGTCGACAGCACTTCGAACTGCTTTTCGCCGTCCACGTCAGCGATTTCGATGATGGACACGTCGAAAGTACCGCCACCCAGGTCATACACGGCGATCTTGCGGTCGCCCTTGTCGGACTTGTCCAGGCCGAATGCCAGTGCGGCTGCGGTAGGTTCGTTGATGATGCGCTTGACTTCCAGGCCAGCGATACGGCCGGCGTCCTTGGTTGCCTGGCGCTGCGAGTCGTTGAAGTACGCAGGCACGGTGATGACCGCTTCGGTCACTTCTTCGCCCAGGTAGTCTTCAGCGGTCTTCTTCATCTTGCGCAGCACTTCTGCGGAGATCTGAGGAGGAGCCAGCTTCTTGTCGCGTACGCCGATCCAGGCGTCGCCGTTGTCGGCCTTCATGATTTCGTAAGGCATCAGGGAGATGTCCTTCTGGACTTCCTTCTCCTGGAACTTACGGCCGATCAGGCGCTTTACCGCGAACAGGGTGTTCTTTGGGTTGGTGACAGCCTGGCGCTTGGCAGGTGCGCCAACCAGGATTTCGCCGTCGTCTTGGTAGGCGATGATGGAAGGGGTGGTACGCGCGCCTTCCGCATTCTCGATGACCTTCGGCGCGCCGTTTTCCATGATGGCGACGCAGGAGTTGGTGGTGCCCAGGTCAATACCGATAATCTTGCCCATGATTTGTTCTTCCTTTAAATACTAAGTTTTGAATGCTTCTTATATGTGGAAAATCTGTTTCGATTTCAAGTGCCTTACTTTGGCTGGGCAGCCGTCACGATGGCGGGACGCAGCAGGCGGTCCGCAATCATGTAACCCTTTTGCAGCACTGCTACAACGGTGTTCGCTTCCTGCTCGGCAGGCACCATGGCCACGGCCTGGTGTTTGTTCGGGTCCAGCTTATCGCCGGCCGCCGGCATCACTTCCACCAGGCGGTTGCGCTCGAAGGCGGAATTCAGCTGCTTCAGGGTCATTTCGACGCCCTCTTTCAGCGATTCCAGGGTCGGGTTTTCGACTTTCAGGGCCATTTCCAGGCTGTCTTTGACCGGCACCATGGCTTCGGCAAAGCTCTCAACAGCAAATTTGTGTGCTTTTGCAACGTCTTCCTGGGCGCGGCGGCGGATGTTTTCGCCTTCGGCCTTGGCGCGCATGAATGCATCGTGCATCTCGGCCAGTTTCGCCTCGGTCGCGGACAGCTGTGCTTCCAGGTCGGACATGGCTGGAGCTGCGTCAGCTGGAGTCGCTTGGGCTTCTACCGGTTCCACTGCTTCTGGGTTCTGGCTTGGCTGGTTTTCCTGGTCTTGCATCTAAAAGACTCCTACAAATCTATTGAAATAACTACTGCACCGGCAAGAAATGGGGCTTACCCACATCATTTCAAGGGGTATTTTGCCCCTCCGTGCAAAGGCCCGGCGCACGCCGGCGGGATGAGTCTGTAACAGCAGAGTTACAAATCTTACAAAACTTGGAGATACGTTAACCGTGGGTTTTGACTAAGATGAATCTATGCGGCGCCTGGACGCCGCGTTCCCTCGGAGCGCATCATGAAGTTGCCATTTATTACAGCATCGGTCATCGCCTGGAGCTTTCTTGCTACGGCAGTGATCGTCTTCAGCGAACTCATCCCCTAACCAGCTATTTTAGCAGGTTAGCACTCGTCACCCACAAGTGCTAACAAAGGACTTATTTGCGCAGCTTGCGCATCGACGACATGGTCGGCCAGCCGATCATGTGCTGCTCGGCGATTTCCGTCAGCGCCTGGATCCAGGCCGGGTGGCTGTTCAGGCAAGGGATGTAGTTGAATTCCTTGCCACCGTTGGACAGGAAGTCGTGCCGCACCTCCATCGCAATCTCTTCCAGGGTTTCCAGGCAGTCGCTGGTGAAACCGGGACAAATCACATCCAGCTTGCGCACGCCGTCCTTGGCCATCTGGGCCACGGTCGGGGCGGTGTAGGGTTGCAGCCACTCGGCCTTGCCGAAGCGTGACTGGAAGGTGACCAGGTACTGGTCCTCGCCCAGGCGCAGCTTTTCGGCCAGCAGGCGGGCGGTTTCCAGGCATTCGGCCTGGTAGGTGTCGCCCAGGTCGATGGTGCGTTTTGGCACGCCGTGGAAGCTCATCACCAGCTTTTCGCCGCGGCCGTGGGTCTCCCAGTAGGCCAGCACGGTCTTTTTCAGCGCGTCCACATAGCCTTCGTGGTCGTGGTAATCGCGCACGAAGCGCAGCTCGGGAATGTTGCGCACTTTCTTATAGTGGTCGAACACGGCGTCGCTGACGGAGGCGGTGGTGGTGCCGGAGTATTGCGGGTAGGCCGGCAGGATCAGGATGCGGTCGTGGCCGTCGGCTTTGAGCTTGGCCAGCACTTCCGGCAGCGATGGCGAGCCGTAACGCATGGCCATGGCCACCGTCACGTCGTTGTGGCCACGCTCGCCCAGCAGGCCGCGCAGCAGCTTGGCCTGGGCCTGGGTGTGGAATTTCAGCGGCGAGCCGTCGCTGGTCCAGATCGAGGCGTACTTTTGCGCCGACTGGCCGGAGCGGAACGGCAGGATGATGCCATTCAGGATGAACCACCAGATCGCCTTCGGGATTTCGACCACGCGCGGGTCGGACAGGAATTCCTTCAGGTAGCGGCGTACTGCGCCGCGCGTTGGGGCGTCGGGGGTGCCGAGGTTGACCAGCACCACGGCGGTTTTGGTAACGGCGCCCTGGGGCATTGGTGGTTCTTTAGCGAACGGCATGGAGGCTCTTTTCTTATTCGTGAGCCAACCATTATAAATTCATTCCTGGGGCGCGCTCCAGACCAGGTTCCAAAGATGGCCGTCCAGGTCCTCGAATCCCTGGTCGTACATGAAACCGTGGTCTTCCGGCGGGTGCGGGGTGGTGCCGCCGGCGGCAAGGGCCTTGGCGATCAGGCTGTCGACTTCCTCGCGGCTGTCGCACATCAGGCAGATCACGACTTCGTTCGCCTCTTTCGCCTGCACCACCGGCTTGTTGATCAGGGACTTGAAAAACGGTTCAGTGGTCAGCATGGCCTGGACCGTGTCGCCGGCAATGCTCATAAAAGCCGCCTCCGGGCCGCAGTATTGTTCATTAAAGGTAAAACCCAGCGCAGAAAAGAAAGCCCTGGACTTTTCCAGGCTCTTGACCGGCAGGTTAAAAATGACCGAGTTTTTCATGGCGTCTCCATTCATTGGGGTGGGTATTGCATACCTACGACGAATAACGCTGCCAGAAATCGACATTGCCAGGGCATTTTATGTCTGTTTCCGCACTGAACAGCTACAAGTCAGGCAATATGGTAGAGAAATGAATACCCCCGCGAAAGGCCGCCGGCCTTCTCCCTTATCGCTTGGCGCCTGGAGGCAATTCCTCAAGGTGGCGAAGCCCTATTGGCTGGGGGCGGAACGGAACAAGGCCTGGTTCCTGCTGTCGCTCCTGATCGTCTTGATGCTGGTCGAAACCAAACTGGCCGTCATGTTGAACGAGCAGACCGGCGAAATGACCTCGGCCCTGGCCGCCCGGGATGGCGAGCGCTTCCGGAAATCGGTACGCGATTGCCTGGTGGTAATCGGGTTCGCGGTGCCGGTCTATGCCTTCTACTATTACATGCGCGACCTGTTCGCCAACCAGTGGCGGCGCTGGCTGACCGGCCGCTTTCTCGACGGCTACCTGAAAGCGCGCAAGTATTACGAACTTGGCGCGGACGGCGAAATCGACAACCCGGACCAGCGTATCAGCGAGGACATCAACACTTTCACCGGCCGCTCCACCCACTTCCTGCTGATCTTCCTCGGCTCGATCATGCAGCTGGTGGCGTTCAGCGCGGTGCTGTGGTCGATTTCGCATGTGCTGGTCTACGTGCTGACGGCGTACGCGCTGGCCGGTACCGTTGTCGCGCTGTACGTGTTCGGCAAACCGCTGATCCACCTGAATTTCTGGCAGCTGCGCCGTGAGGCGGATTTCCGCTTCAGCCTGATGCGCCTGCGCGAGAATGCCGAGTCGATTGCCTTCTATCGTGGCGAAGCGCAGGAGCGGGCCCACATCAACTCGCGGCTGGAGAAGGTGATCCAGAATTTTTCGCGGCTGATCGCCAAGCAGCGCTCACTCAACCTATTCCAGCGCTCCTTCAGCCAGCTCACCTTGGTGCTGCCGGGCGTGCTCCTGGCCAACAGTGTGTTGTCCGGCGAACTTGAAGTGGGCCGCGCCACGCAGGCGGCCGGGGCCTTCGCCGCTGTCCTCGCCGCGGTCGGTGTGATTGTCGAGAACTTTGAAAGCCTGAGCCGCTTTGTCGCAGGTGTTGGCCGCCTGCAATCCTTGTCGGAAAAAGTGCTGCCCCCTACCGCGCCGAGTGCCGATGCCGGGCACGACGCCTCGTTCATCCAGCGCGTCCCGGGCCAGCATCTCTCCCTCGAATCCATTACGCTATCACCACCGCACTCGGATCGCGTGCTGATCAAGGACCTGAGCCTGGACCTGCTGCCCGGCGACGCGCTACTGATTACGGGCGAAAGCGGCTGCGGCAAGAGCTCGCTCCTGCGGGCGATTGCGGGTTTGTGGCGCACCGGCAGCGGCGTGATCCGGCACCCGCCGATGGAAGATTTTTTCTTCCTGCCGCAGCAGCCCTACCTGCAACACGGTACCTTGCGTAGCCAGATCATCTACCCCAGCGAGCGGACTGCGCTAAGCGACGAGCGGCTATCGGAAATCCTGGAGCAGGTGCACTTGCCGCACCTGGCTGAGCGCGTGGGTGGCCTGGACGCGGTGCAGGATTGGGAGAAGCTGCTGTCGGTCGGCGAACAGCAGCGCCTGGCCTTCGCCCGCGTGCTGGTGCACCAGCCGAACATCGTAATCCTCGATGAGGCGACCAGCGCCCTCGACAGCGCCAACGAAGCCTCGCTCTACGCGCGGCTGCGCGAGAGCGGCACCACCCTGATCAGCATCGCCCACCGCGCCGCCGTGCTGCGCCACCACACCCACGTGCTGCAGTTCACCGGCGAAGGCAAATGGGAAGTCTACAAAGCCAGCGAATTCCGCTTCGACGACTTATGACGCCAGCAGCTCGCGGGCGTGCTTGCGGGTGGTGGCGGTGATTTCGAGCCCGCCCAGCATGCGCGCCACTTCTTCGATACGCGCCTTCTGGTCCAGCACCTCGATGCGGGAGGCGGTGCGGCCGTTTTCGGCAGCGCCTTTGGCAACCTGGAAGTGCTGGTTGCCCTGGCTGGCCACTTGCGGCAAGTGCGTCACGCACAGCACCTGGCGCTCCTGGCCCAGGCGCTTGAGCAGGCGGCCGACAACTTCCGCCACGCCGCCGCCGATGCCGCTATCGACTTCGTCGAAGATCAGCGTCGGCACGGTGGTGGCGTGCGATGTGATGACGGAGATCGCCAGCGAGATGCGCGCCAGTTCGCCGCCGGATGCCACTTTCGCCAGGGGGCGTGGCGCAACGCCGGCGTGGCCGGCCACCATGAATTCCACCTGTTCCACGCCATACGCGGAAGGTTCGCACGGACGCAGCGCGATCTCGAAGCGGCCGCCCGACATGCTCAATTCCTGCATGCCTTGCGTGACGGCGGCGCCCAGCGCCGCTGCTCCCGTTGCGCGCGCCGCGGAAAGCTGCGCCGCTAGCGCGAGATAGGCGTCTTTCAGCTTTTCCTCCTGCTTGCGCAGGCCTTCCAGGTCGGCCGCATCGGCCAGCTGCGCCAGCTTTTCCGACAGGCGCTCGTGTTCTTCCGGCAGGTCATCCGCCTGTACGCGGAACTTGCGCGAGGCCGAATGCAGCGCTTCCATGCGCGCGTCCACCTGGCGCAGGCGCTCGGGATCGAGCTCCACGCGGTCCATGTAGTTGTTCAGCGCGGACACCGACTCCTGCAACTGGATGCGCGCCGATTCCAGCATTTCCACTACCGGCTGCAGTTCGGCGTCGACCGATACCAGCTTGCCCAGGCGCGAGCAAATGGTCGTGACCTGCGACAGCACCGGATGCTCGTCGGCCTCCGACAGCACGCCCAGCGCCTCCTGCGCGCCTTCCAGCAGGCTGGCGGCGTGCGACAAGCGTGAGTGCTCGTTGCCGATTTCCGCCCACTCGCCTTTTTTCGGCGCCAGCTTGTCCAGCTCCGCCACCTGCCATTCCAGGCGCTCGCGTTCGAACTGCAGGTTGGCCGCATTGGCCTCGTATTCTTCCAGCTGCTTCGACAGCGCGCGCCAGGCCTTGTAGGCGGCAGCCACCTCGCGCACATTGGCGCCGCACTGGTTGTCCAGCAGCTCGCGCTGCGCATCGGTCTTGAGCAGGGACTGGTGGGCGTGCTGGCCGTGGATGTCCACCAGCATGTCGCCCAATTCGCGCAACTGGCCTGCCGTGGCGGCCACGCCGTTGATGAAGGCTTTCGAACGGCCCGCGTTGTCGATCACCCGGCGCAGCAAGGCGCCGCCCTCCTCCACCTCGAACTCATTGGCTTCCAGCCAGGCCTCGGCCTGCGGCGTCAATGCGAAATCGGCGGTGATATCGGCCTTGGCCGCGCCTTCGCGCACCATGCTGCCATCGCCCCGGCCCCCCAGCGCCAGCGTCAGTGCATCAATCAGGATGGATTTGCCGGCACCGGTTTCGCCGGTGAAGACTGTGAAGCCTGAGGAAAATTCCAGTTCAATCGAATCAACAATAACGAAATCGCGGATGGACAGGGTTCGAAGCATCAGATTTTGCCGTCAGTAGAAGGGTATTCGTTCCAGTGCAGCTTTTCGCGCAGGGTGTTGTAGTAGCTCCAGCCTTCCGGGTGCAGGAAGGTGATGGTGTGCGGCGACAGGCGGATGTGGATCTGGTCGCCAATAGCCGCGCTGGCGAAGGTTTGCATGTCAAAGTTAACGGTGATGTCGCGGCCGCGCTTGATCTCGATCACGATCTCGCTGGAGTCGGGCAGCACGATCGGACGGTTGGACAGCGCGTGCGGCGCAATCGGCACCATGGCGATGCCGCCCAGCGTTGGATGCAGCAGCGGGCCGCCGGCCGACAGCGCGTACGCCGTGGAACCGGTCGGGGTGGAAATGATCAAGCCGTCCGAACGCTGGTTGTACATGAACTGGTTGTCGACATCGACGCTCAGTTCCACCATGCCGGCGCCGGCGCCGCGCGAGACCACCACATCGTTGACGGCGGTGCCGAAGAAGATCGCCTTGCCGTCGCGGATCACGCGCCCTTCCAGCAGGGTGCGGCGCTCGGCCTTATGCGTGCCGCCCAGGATGCGGCCCAGCACGGGCAGCATGTCTTCCTGGCGGATGTCGGTCATGAAGCCGAGACGGCCCTGGTTGATGCCGATCAGCGGCGTGTCGTAGGAGGCCAGCTGGCGCGCAATGCCCAGCATGGTACCGTCGCCCCCCATCACCACCACCGCATCGGCGCGCTCGCCAATGCCCTGCACGCTCATGGAAGGGATATCGGAAATGGCCAGGTGTTCCGCCGTATCGGCCTCCAGCACCACACTGTAGCCGCCATCCTTGAGGAAGTTGATGACATCGCGCACCGGTTCCTCGATGCCGGTGGTATTTGGCCGGACGACCAGGGCAATCGTGTTGTACATCGGATGCGTAGCGGACATATCAATCTCGGTCAAAATATGGGGGTAGCAACACGCAGCAGAGTAACCCATAATGCTTGCTCTTGCCATGCATTGCGACGCTGGCCGGTACGCTAATAAATACTGTATATTTTCACAGTATATAACAAGGAGAATAAGAATGGCAAAAGCACTCGGCGTAGGCGGAATCTTCTTCAAATCCAAGGACCCGCAGGCGCTCATGTCCTGGTACCAGGCCTGCCTGGGCTTGCCGGATGAATCGAAGGACTACGCCTCCTTCGCCCCGGCCCTGATGCCAAAGAACGGCGCCACCGTTTTCAGCCCTTTCAAAAGCACCACGTCCTACTTCGCCCCGTCCAAGCGCGAGTTCATGATCAATTTCGTGGTGGACGACCTGGATGGCGCGCTCAAGCAAGTCGCCGACGGCGGCGGCACCTTGGTGGGCGACGTGCAATCCTTCGATTACGGCCGGTTCGGCTGGTTTATCGACCCGGATGGCAACAAGGTCGAGCTGTGGGAGCCGACGCAGGGCTAATTGCAGCTTTCCGAGCGGCAATATGGGGTAAAATGAAGGTATTAAAAGATTCCCCAGCTGCATCATGGAAGCCGTCTCCGAAGTCCAATCCGAACTTGAGCTCATGCGCCAGCATGCCAAGCGCCAGCTGATCGGCACCGTGCTGCTGGGCATCATGGCCGCCATCCTCGCGTTTGTCGGCCAAAGCGCGCTGGCGCAGGTGCAGCCGCTGCTGGCGGGATCGTTCGGTTCCTGGCAATCCGTCTACACGTTCGTGTTGTGGGCGCTGGCGATTGCCTGGCTGGTGGCCCTGGTCCAGCAAGCCCTCCACTATGTGAACATGAGCGAGCGCTACGAAGCGCAGCGCCGCCTCGACGCCATCTACGCCGAACGCGCGGTGCGCGCCCAAGTCGCCGAAGAACTGCGCCAGCGCCAGCGCGCTGAAACCGAAGCGCGCAGCCAGCGCGACGCAGCCGCGCGCCAGCGCCGCGCCGGCAAAGAAAAAGGCAGCAACAAATTCGATTATTGAGCAAGAGTAAATGCTAGGATTACCGGATGCGCATGCATCCCGTCCTTTTAGCTCTCCTGCTGGCTACAAGCGCCAACGCACACGCCGTAAAGCTGCGCCTGTGCACACTCGACCATCCTTTCCCTCCCTATACCATGCCGGACGGCAGCGGCGAGGCGCAAGCGCTGCTGCGCCAGGCCGCCAAGGCGAGTGGCATGGTCATCGAAAATTCCTACGCCCCGCGCCTGCGCTGCATTAACCGGCTCAAGTCCGGTGAAGTCGATGCCGTTCTGTCGGCCTTCCTACCCGAGCGTATGGAATACGGCGTGTTCCCGATGGCCAATGGCGTGGCGGATGAAACGCGCGCAGTGAGCCTGGTGCGCTTCGCCATCTATCGCCAGGCGGGCGGCAGCGTGCAGTGGGATGGCAGCACGTTTGCCGGCATGGATGAACGCCCGGTCGGCATCCAGGTCGGCCTGGCGGTGGCGCAGCGCTTGCGGCAAACCGGCGTCAAGGTTGACGAGGGCGCCAAGACGATCGAACAGAACCTGGAAAAACTGGCGCGCGGACGGGTGCAGGCCGTGGTGGCGCTGGAGGGCGAAGCGCAACCGATCATCGAGCGCGAGTTCAAGGGTCGCATTGAAATGCTTCCCATGGCATTTGCGGTCACGCCGATCTACCTGCACGTCCACCCCGGCTACTTCGCACGCCATCGCGGCGCGGTCGAAAAACTATGGTTCGCGGCCCGCCTGCGACCGCGGTGACATTTCGCGCATCTTTTCGCCTGCGCCGGCTGCTACCATGGGGCCCTTTTGATTTTCAGAACCCATGGAAAACCAAACTCCTGACTATGAGCGCGTTGGGCGCTTCATCTACGCCTTCCACCGCATGGGCCTATCGGTAGCCGCATTGACCTCCGCCACCATTCCGCCCGAGCTGGCGGCGCGGAGCAATGCTTTGGCCCAAAGATTCGACCAGATCGTGAAGACTTCCGGTAACGCCACGGACGCCGAGATGGTGGCTGTACTGAACGAGGCGGACGCGGTACGCGCGCTGATCGGAGCATGATGCGCCTTCTTGCGCTGGCGCCGCTATTCGCCGCAAGCCTGGCCTGCGCGGCGCCGGTGGAAAGCGTGGTCGATGCGGCCGGTCCGCTCGGTCCGCTGAAAGGCACATTGCTTGCGCCGGCCACACCAGCCGGCCCGGTCGCGCTGATCATTCCCGGCTCCGGCCCAACCGACCAAAATGGCAACAACCCACTGGGCGTGCGCGCATCGACCTACATGCTGTTGGCACAGGAACTGGCGGCGCGCGGGGTGGCGACCATACGCATCGACAAACGCGGCATGTTCGCCAGCGCAGCTGCGACGAAGGATGCCAACGCGGTCACCATCGCAGACTACGTCACCGACATCCGCGCCTGGACCGATTCCGCGCGCAAGCACACCAGCGCCAAATGCGTATGGCTGATCGGCCACAGCGAAGGCGGCCTGGTGGCGATGGCCGCCGCGCGGGAAGTCCCCAGCATCTGCGGCCTGGTGCTGGTGGCCGCCGCCGGCCGGCCGCTGGGGACAGTCTTGCGCGACCAGCTCAAAGCCAATCCCGCCAACGCCCCCTTGCTGGAGCAGGCGATGGGCGCCATCGACGCGCTGGAACAAGGCCGCCGGGTGGATACCGCCGGCATGCACCCAGCCCTGCTCGGCCTGTTCGCGCCGCAAGTACAAGGCTTCCTGGCCAGCGCATTCTCGTATGACCCGGCGCGCTTGCTCGCCGGCTACCGGCAGCCGGTGCTGATCCTGCAAGGCCAACGCGACATTCAGATCAGCGAACGGGATGGCGCCCTGCTCAAGCAAGCCGCCCCGCACGCGACGCTGGTCATGCTGCCCGACGTCAATCACGTGCTCAAGGCCGTTCCATCGAGCGACCGGCGGCAGAACCTCGCCACCTATGCCGAACCTGGCATCCCGCTGGCACCGGGCGTCAGCAAAGCCATTGCGGATTTCATCGTACCGACAGCGCCTTAGTGCGCCGACATGATCCCCGCCACGAAGACGCCGAGGACGGCTGCCGCCAGCGAAACGCCATGCAGCACCGCCAGCAGCAGCCAGCGCCACAGCGTGCCCCAGCGGCTCTTCTGGTAGACCCGCTTCATGGCCCACGGCAGGTAGCCTCCCACCCAGCAAAACGCCAGGAACTTCAGGAAGCCCTGCGGCAGGAACATGAACACGCCAAGCATGATGAACGCAAAGGCGTTGGTATGCAGCGCGAACAGCAGATGCTCGCCATAGGTGCGCCCGGCGCCGGCGTACAGCAACTTGAGCCATAGCGCGAAGACCGGCATCAGCAGGAACATGGCGTACGGCGCGTACTTGTAGAAGCCCGCCTGGATAACCGCGCTCTTCTCCGCGTCCGTCATCTTGTTGAAGAAGCGGTCAAACGGCAGGAAGATCGCCGGCGCCTCGCGCGCCAGCATCTGCTCAAACAACTCGCCCTGCTGCGCTGGCGGCGCCGCTGGCGGCGCTGCCGGGTGTACGGCGACCTGCGGCGCTGCCGGCTGGGGATCGGCGGTGACGATATCCGTTTCAGAAAACTTCAGCACCGCGAAAAAGATGATGCTGAGCGACAGGTACAGCCGCAGCGGCTCGACGTAGCGCCGGCGGCGCCCGGCCAGGTATTCATTGGTCAGCAAGCCGGGGCGGAACAGCAGCCGCATCAGCGTGCCGCGCAGTCGCTGCTCCAGCGCAACGTAGTGGCCGACGAATTCGTGCAGGAATTCGCCGAAGCTGGGGCCGTGCAGGTGGGTCTCCTGCCCGCACATATGGCAGTAGTTGCCGGTGGTGGTGGCGCCGCAGTTGCGGCAGGTGTGGTCGCTTGCTGTACTCATCCCGCCATGCTACCGGCTTCTTAGCAAAATTGCACCTGGTCAAGCTGGCGACCGCCGCCACGCCCCTTCGCTACCATGGCTCGAGGAGGACCACACCATGGAACCGAACAGCAAGGACCGCAAGGTCAACACGCAGGCGCCCGTGGAGAAAAGCGGAGGCAAGCGCCTGCCCCATGAACGCGACGAATCGCCGCAGGGGCAAAGCCAGCAGCGCACCCGTAGCGTGATGCGCCAAGCGGCGGAAGACGTCGAACAGGGCCTGGTTGATACCGACCGCCGCGCCACCCCGGGCTTGCAGAAGCCGCAGCCCGGCAGCCAGTCCGGCGGCGACGGCGCGCAGGCGCATCCCCTGCCCGGTACCAAGCGCGATTGAGGCCTGCCATGCGTACCGTTATCTTCGCCACACTGGGCGCCCTGGCCTGCGTTGGCGTCAGCATCGCGCTGGCGCAAACCTATCCAATGGGCTGGGGCCCGAACCCGGTGCTGCCCGACCCGGACAAGAAACTGATCCCGACCACCAAGGTGGCGCCGGTCGAACGCTGGCAAGGCGACGACAAGCCCCTGCCTGCTTCCGGTTTCAACGTCACCGCCTACGCGCGCGACCTGGACCACCCGCGCTGGGTGTACGTGCTGCCGAATGGCGACGTGCTGGTGGCCGAATCCGCCGCGCCGCCCAAGCCGGAAGACGGCAAGGGCATCAAGGGCGCCATCATGAAGCATATGATGAAGAAGGCCGGCTCGGTCACGCCGTCCGCCAACCGCATCACCCTGCTGCGCGATCTCGACGAGCGCGGCGTGGCGAAAACGCGCGGCACCTTCCTCAAGGACCTCAACTCCCCGATCGGCATGGTGCTGGTCGATAAAGACCTGTACGTGGCCAATACCGATGCGGTGGTGCGCTTCCCCTACACCGAAGGCGCGACCTCGATCAGCGCCGCCGGCATCAAGGTGCTGGACCTGCCGGCCGGGCCGCTGAACCACCACTGGACCAAGAACATCACGGCCAGCCCGGACGGCCGCTTCCTGTACGTGACGGTGGGCTCCAACAGCAATGTGGGCGAGAACGGCATGGACAAGGAAGAAGGCCGCGCCGCAATCTGGGAATACGAACGCGCCACCGGCAAGTCGCGCCTGTTCGCGACCGGCTTGCGCAATCCGAACGGCATGGCCTGGGAGCCCAAGACCAAGGTGCTGTGGACCGTGGTGAACGAACGCGATGAGCTGGGCGACGACCTGGTGCCGGATTACCTGACCTCGGTGAAGGACGGCGCATTCTACGGCTGGCCCTACAGCTACTTCGGCCAGCATGTGGACGCCCGGCCCAAGCCGCCGCGGCCCGAGATGGTGCAGAAGGCGGTGATGCCGGATTACGGCCTTGGCTCGCATACCGCCTCGCTGGGTCTGGCCTTCTACGAGGCCAAATTGTTCCCCGCCAGCTGGCAGGGCGGCGCCTTCATCGGCCAGCATGGCTCGTGGAACCGCAAGGAGTTCAGCGGCTACAAGGTGGTGTTCGTGCCGTTCGCCGATGGGCGGCCGTCCGGCCCGCCGATCGACTTCCTGGCCGGCTTCCTGTCGCGCGATGGCAAGGCCCGCGGCCGCCCGGTGGGCGTGGCGGTGGACAAGGTAGGCGCGCTACTGGTAGCGGACGATGTGGGGAATGTGGTGTGGCGTGTGAGCCCGGCGGCACGCTGATAAAATAGACGCATGCGTATCCTACACACGATGCTGCGGGTTGGTGACCTGCAGCGATCCATCGACTTCTACACCAAGGTGCTGGGCATGCAACTTTTGCGTACCAGCGATAATCCAGAGTACAAGTACACGCTGGCCTTCCTCGGCTACGGGCACAACCCGGAGCATGCGGAGCTGGAGCTGACGTACAACTACGGCGTGGACAAGTACGATATGGGCAATGCCTACGGCCATATCGCGATCTCCGCCGAAGACATCTACTCGGCCTGCGAGGCGGTGCGCGCCAACGGCGGCAACGTCACCCGCGAGCCGGGTCCGGTCAAGGGCGGCAGCACGGTGATCGCCTTCGTGACCGATCCGGATGGGTATAAGATTGAACTCATCGAGCGCAGCTTCGACGGCCAGGGGGCTGGCCTGCGCTGAGGAAACTTCCATGAGACGGCTCATCGCTTCGACGTTTGTATCGCTTGACGGCATCATGCAAGCGCCCGGTGGGCCGGACGAGGATCCTTCCGGCGGCTTTGCGCTCGGTGGCTGGATGTTCGGCTACCTGGATGAGGAACTCGACCTGTCGGACTGGGGCTTCGACGCCAAAGGCCGTGAACTGGTGCTGGGGCGCCGCACCTACGACATCTTCGCCGCGTACTGGCCGAACCAGCCGGACGAGATCCCGGTGGCGAAAATTTTCAACAGCACCCGCAAATACGTGGCGTCGCGCACGCCGCAAGCGCTGCGCTGGAATAACTCGCTCCAGCTGGAAGGCGATGTGGTGTCGGCGCTCGCTGCGCTGAAGCAGCAGCCCGGCCCGGACCTGCAAATCATCGGCAGCGGCGACTTGATCCAGTCGCTGCAAGCGGCAGACCTGATCGATGAATACAATGTGCTGACTTTCCCCGTGGTGCTGGGACGCGGCAAGCGCCTGTTCGGGGAGAACGCCTGTCCCTGCGCGCTGCGCCTGGTGCGCACCGAACATGGCAAGACCGGGGTGGTGATGAGCACTTACGTGCCCGATGGGGAAATCCGGCTTGGAACAATCGGTGTCTGACCCCGCGGGTCAGACACCGGTCTACCGGTTTTAGTGCTGCAGCAGCGCGTTGATCGGCTCCAGGTCAGCCTCTTTCAGCGAACCGGCAGCGGACTTCAGGCGCAGGCCATTCATGATGGTGTCGTAACGCGCCTTCGACAGGTCCTTCTGCGTGGTGTACAGCTGGCGCTGTGCGTTCAGCACGTCGATATTGATACGCACGCCCACCTGGTAACCCAGCTTGTTCGACTCCAGCGCCGACTTGGACGACACTTCCGCCGCTTCCAGCGCCTTGACCTGCGCCAGGCCGCTGTTCACGCCCAGGAAAGCCTGGCGCGCCGTTTGTGCGGCCAGGCGGCGCGAAGCCTCCAGGTCGTTGCGGGCCTTGTCTTCCAGCGCGATCGACTCGCGCACCTTGCTGGTGACGGCGAAACCGTTGAAGATCGGCACACTCCATTGCACGCCGATGGCATTGTTGTTGACCAGCGAGAGGCCGGAGGTGGAGTTGCGGGTCTTCTGCGCCACCAGGTCCAGCGTCGGCATATGGCCTGCGCGCTGCTTGCTGATTTCGCGCTTGGCGATTTCCACATTCAGCTTGGCGCCTGCGACGCCGTAATTCTGCTCTTCGGCAGCCGCAACCCACGGTTCCAGCGTGGCCGGCTGCGGGCTGGCGATGGTCACGCCGGTGCGCAGCGGCGCCAGCGCGCCAGGCGCCTGGCCGATGATCTGCTGCAGCGCGGTGCGCTTCACTTCCAGGTCGTTCTGGGCAGCGAATTCCTGCGCCACCACCAGGTCGTACGCCGCTTGCGCTTCATGCGTGTCGGTGATGGTCTGGGTGCCCACTTCGAAATTGCGCTTGGCCGATGCCAGCTGTTCGGTAGTGGCAGCCTTTTGCGCCTGGGTCGCGGTCAGGTTGTCCTGTGCGGTCAGCACGTCGAAGTAAGCCTGCGACACACGCAGGATCACGTTCTGCTGCTCTTGCGCGAACACCGCTTCCGCAGCGGCGGTGGACAGCTTGCCCTGCTGGTAGCTTTCCCAGTTGGCCCAGCGGAACAGCGGCTGGGTCAGTTGCAGCTGCATCACGCTGCTGTAGTTTTCGCGGTCGCCCTTGAGGTTCAGGGTGCGGTCGGTCGCGTCGCCGTCATTCTTCAGGTTCTGGCCAGTCAGGCCAACGGTCGGCAGCAGCAGCGCGCGTCCCTGGGTGGTGCGTTCCTGGCCGGCCGACAGCGCGGCGCGGGCGCTGGCGTAGGTGGCGTCGTTGGCGAGCGCCTGTTTGTACACCTGGACCAGGTCAGCCGCTTGCGTATTCAGCGAAAACAAGGCGCTGGATACCAGCACGGCGAGAAGGGATTTCTGCATTTGCATCTCCGTTGGAGTCGTCAAAAAGGGTTAGTTTTCGTGCCTTAGTACTTCGGCATTGAGCTGTCTACCTGCACAGCCCAGGCGTGAATCCCGCCTGTCAGATTGCTTACCTTGCTGAAACCATGATGCTCGAGGAACGCTGCCACGTTGAGGCTGCGCGCCCCGTGGTGGCAGATGCAGACAATCTGCGCATCCTCGTCGAGATCGTCGATGCGGGCCGGGATGGTCTGCATCGGCATCAGGGTCGAGCCTGCGATATGGCAGGTCTCGAACTCCCAGTTCTCGCGCACGTCCAGCAGGAAAGGCTTGCCACGGCTTTCATCATTCAGCCAGTCAGCCAGTTCCGGTGCGGTAATGTGCTGCATTGCCGTTCCCTTAGAAAGTGAACGACGAAGGTTTCACCGCCAGGTCCAGCGGTTTGACATCGGTCTCAAACAGTTTGACGGTGTCGTAGCCGTGGTCGCCGGTGCGGGTGATGCGGTGCGCGGACATCACCGGCGAATTGCCGATGATGGCCACGATACGGCCGCCCACCTTCACTTGCTGCAGCACTGCTTCCGGCAGTACCGGCAGCGAGCCGGAGAACACGATCACGTCGAACGGCGCGCCATTGGACCAGCCCTGGGCGCCATTGCCCAGTTCCACGGTCACATTGGTAATGCCGTTATCCGCCAGGTTCTTTTCCGCCAGCGCCTTCAGTTCAGGCGCGATTTCCACGGCGGTCACGTGGCGTGCACGGTGGGCCAGCAGGGCGGCCAGGTAGCCGGTACCCGCGCCAACCAGCAGCACGTTTTCATGTTTCTTGATCTGCGCATCCTGCACGATGCGCGCTTCCAGCTTCGGGGTCAGCATTTGCTCGCCACCCGCCAGCGGAATGAAAGTGTCGACAAAAGCCAGGTTCTTGTAGGCTTCTGGCACGAAATTCTCGCGTTTTACGACCAGCAACAGATCGAGGATGTCACCATCCAGCACATCCCAAGGGCGGATCTGCTGTTCGATCATGTTGAATCGGGCTTGTTCGATATTCATCTTTGTTGACTCGGTGAGGGATAAATAATCCGTCATTTTATCGTTGAACTGGTCAGGTGGGCATATTAACGATTAAGACAACGGATCGCGGAAAATTGCGACAGTCTGCAGATTTGGGGGGGTGAACGACCGAAATCGGCAATTTGAGGTCATTTTTGCGGGGCCAGGCCCTGCTGCACCAGGCCGAGGAAGGCGTCCATGAAGGCATCGGCATCGATTTCACCGTGGCTATCGCAGGGGAAGAAGCTGTGTTTCCACATCATCAGGGTCATTACCGGGGCGATCAGGACGTTGGTCATCATGGCCGGGTCCAGCGGGCGGAACTCGCCGCGCGCCACGCCGCGTTCGAGGATGCGGGCCAGCAGCGCACTGCCGCGCTCGATGACTTCCTCGTTATAGAATTGGGCCAGTTCGGGGAAATTGCCGGATTCGGCCATCATCAGCTTGGTCAGGCCGGCGGCCTTGGTGGCGCCCACCTGGGTCCACCAGCGGCGCAGCATCTGGCGCAGCAGCTCGCAGCTAGGCATGCTGTCGGCGGCGGCCGCGTCGCTTTCAGCCTGGCCGATGGTTTGCACGATGGTTTCGCGCACCACGGCTTTAAACAGTTCCTGCTTGTTTTCGAAATACAGGTAAAGCGTGCCCTTGGAGACGCCGGCGGCGCGCGCCACGTCTTCCAGGCGGGTGGCGGCAAATCCACGATCGACGAACAGCTCCAGCGCGGCCGCCAGCAATTCCTGCGGACGCGCATCCTTGCGCCGCTCCCAGCGGGGCTTGGTATCAGTCGGGGCTTGCATGATAAAAGTTGCAATTGGGTAACTTACTTAGGAGTCATTAATCTTAGTTCGCCCCACCTTCCGCGTCAAGGTTGCAATGCTACAGCTCAAACTTCCGACTCGACGTGCGCCATCTCCTGCTGCAACTTTGGCGCTTTGACGAAATCCTTCGATTTCAGCTTCTCTCTTGCAAGACGCAAACTATGCTGAGTCTGCATTTCCATCCACATTTCTGCCGGAACGTCGAAAACGTATGAAAGCCGGACTGCCATCTCCGGCGATAGGTCGGACTCCTGAGCAACCAGCCGCGAAACAGCAGACTTAGACACCTGCAAAAGCTTAGCCAAATCCGCTTGAGACAACGCCAGCGCCTCTATATAGACAGCCGCTAAATACTCACCTGGGTGCATTGTGATCATATAATCTCCCTCACTGTCGCTCGTTGCGCAACGCGCAACGCAATAGACAAAAAAATATTGACATGAAACATTGCTTCTGATACAATGTGTAGTTCCGTTGAAGCTGAAAGTAAAAATCTATTGCGAACACAAGGATTTTATACCTACCAGTGCACGAGCGTCAACAATTTCTGTTGATTTTCAACGGATGCGATTCAGAAAGGTATTAAATCTATGATTGATGATAGTGACAACAGCAGTTTTGACCACAAGGGGCTCCATGACTTCTGGGCTTCGGGTGGCGCGGACCACTCGGGCATTCAGCCAAATTTCGCCAAGGTATTGCGCTTGCTCCTGGCTCATCTCGCAGCAGCCCGAAGTTTTGCAGATATCCAGAGTGGCTTGGCGCTTCTGAAGAAGCTGAAGCCACTGGCCGGTCAGACCGACCGATACGAGATGCAGATTAACGGGAACTACCGGCTCACGTTCAGCTGTCCAGACAAGAGTACAGGCAAGGTAGTAAAGCTGAACATTGAAGACGTTCACCGGCCTAGCGGCGCAAAGCGCTACTAGGAGCTAGTTGGGGCACGGTGTCAGTGATGCTCCAACTGCTGGTTTCGGCTAATCTCCGCATGGGACTAGATTGGCCGAACCAGCCGCCGCCACCCCAGATAAGCGCCTGTGGCTGACAACAAGGCGCCAAGCAGATTTAGGGTGATCAACAGCAGGTCCCAGGCAGGGCGCAGGCGGATGAAGTCGAACTGGTGCAGGCCGTTGAACAGCCAGCGGCGCCATTGCCGGTTGCTGTCGGCGTAGCCGGCCAGTTGGCCGCGCAGTGGGTCGATATAGAAGGTGGCGCCTTCAGGGGTGTCGAAGCTGACGCGCAATACCGGGAAGCTGCGCTCGTTGTGGTGGCTGTAATAGTAGCTGTCCTCGCTTTCGAGCATGGTGGCCGATTTCAGCGGAACACCGGGCCGCATGGTCTGCGCGGCTTGCCGCAGGAGCGCCTCGGGCAATGCGGCGGACTTGCCCGTGCCTGCCTCCAGCAGGCGCCGGCCGTGTCGTTCCAGGGTGGCGAAGTAAGACGCGCCGGCGACGCGGCGCCATTCCAGTTCCAGCACGCCGGGCGTAGCGTGCAATGCAGGCACAACGGACAGTTCCAGGTCAGCCTGCGTGAGCGGGCCGCCGGCAAAGGCCAGGCGGTCTTGCGCGGTGATGCCGGGCGATTGCAGCCAGCCGAAGGGGGTGACCGACAGCCAGCCGCTGAACAGCCAGGTGATGGTCAGCGTGCCTGCGGTCAGGCCCAGCCAGTGGTGCCAGGCTTGCCAGCCTTTGTACGGCGAGCGCCGGCCGCCCTTGTAGCGGCGGCGTAGCCGCAGGCGCTGGATACCCAGCACCATGCCGGTGACAGCAAGCGCAAAGGCCACGCCGGAAGTCCACATCACAACCTGCCGCCACGTTTCACTTTTTTCGCGCAGCGGCGTGATGTACAGCCAGTGGATGACGGAGCCGGCCCAGTTCCAGGCGCGCTCGCTGCGCGTGGTGTCGCGTACCAGCTCGCCGGTGCGGCCGGAGATGTAGAGCACGGTGCCGGCGTCGTCATCGACCGTTACGCGATGCAGCGGGCGGTGCGCGGAGATGCTGCCAAACGTCCACTGGTCAAGCTCGATGCGCTCGATCGAGCGCAAGGAGGCAGCATGGGTGGCGGCCAGCGCGTCGTCAACGCGCAGCACTGTCCCGCTGTCGGCCCAGACGGAGACCAGGCCGTCTGCCTTGGCTTCTGGCTGGAAGTGGTAGGCCGGACGGCCGGCGACGCTGTTCAAGCGCACCGTTTGTGGCGCGCCTGGGAGGCCAGTCGCTTGCCAAGCCTGCCAGGCGGTGACGCGCACCGTGTCCGCTTCGAGCGGCGCGAGCCAGGCCTGGCGTTCCTGCTCGGTGAGCGAAGGATACGGCACATACATCATCACGATGCCTGAGCCGAACCACAGCAGCACCAGCAGGCCGAGCGCAATGCCCAGCCAGCGGTGCCACAGGTGCAGCTGGCGCTTCAGAATTGCCATTGCGCGGTCAGTTCAGCGTGGCGGCGATCGCCCAGCAGGTACTGGCTACTGCCATACGAGGTGGTCGCATACAGCTTGTCGGCCAGGTTGCGCAGGTTGAGCTGGACTTGCAGCTTGCGGTTGACGTTCCAGCCCAGCGCCGCGTCCAGCGTGGTGTAGGCTGGCAGCGCCTGCACATTGCTGTTGTCGATGTAGCGCTTGCCGACATAACGCAGGCCGGCGCCCGCGCGCCATGCTTCGCTGCGGTATCCCAGCCACGCGTTGGCGGAAATCTTCGGCACGTTGGACGGACGCTTGCCGGCGCGCGACACATTGCCTGCTTCGAGCAATTGGTCGAAGGCGGCGTCGGTATAGGCGGCATTGGCGTCGAGGCGCCAGCCGTGCGCCAGTTCGGCGCTCGCGGTCAGTTCGGCGCCTTGCGAGGTCTGCGAACCGCCCTGGATCGATTGCGCCGGGTTGGCTGGGTCGCGGGTGAGGATGTCGTCCTTGCTAATGCGGTACAGCGCGGCCGTCCATTCAGCTTTGCCCTGCGCCAGCGATTGTTTGATCCCTGCCTCGACCTGGCGCGAGGTGGTCAGTTTGTACTGGCTGCTGGCCACGTTCATCGACAGCAGGCTGCCAATCGGGTCGCTGCCGGTGCTCACCTGGCCATACAGCGAGGTGCCCGGCGCCAGCTTCCACGTCAGGCCCAGGCGCGCGGCATTGGAATTGAGCGTGGAGGTGAAGCCCGCCGCGCCCAGCAGGCTGGTACGGGTTACGCGGTAGCGGTCGTGGCGCAGGCCGGCCAGCAGCAGCCAATGCTCGGCCAGTTCATAGGCATCTTCCACGTATAGCGCATTGGTGACCGTGTCGGTTTTGAAGTTGGGACGGAACGGGTCCGGGCTGCTGAAAACTCCTGGTGCAAAGCCGGTCAACGCTACGCTGGAGGTGCCGCCATACGGCGAGTTGTTGGTGTGGGTGAAGTTGATGGTGGCCACTTCCCAGCCTGCGACAGCGCGGTGGCCGCTGCCGTTCCAGCGCGCTTCGAGACGGTTGCCGGCGTGTTCCTGGTCGTGCTGGATGGCGATGTAGCTGCTGCGTTTGACCAGCCCTGTCGCCGGGTCGTATGAGTAGGTTTCAACGTTATGCCAGTTGCGGCGAGCCTTCAGGTAGGCGAGTTCGTTGCTGATGGCCAGCGATGGCGATGCGCGCCAGTCCAGGCGTGCGACTGCCTTGTCGTCGACGTATTTGATCAGGGCGTCGCCGACGTTGTAGTTCTGGCCGCGCAGTTCGCCTGCGATGCGGCCGTTGACCAGCGGCGTGCCGAAGTAGCGCTGCGGTTTCTGTTCGCTGTGGTCGAGCTGCAGGCTGAGGTCCAGCGCAGGGGCCAGTTCGAACGCGGCGCTGCCGAGGATTTTGCCGCGGCGCGCTTCGCCCCGGTCGATAAAGCCATCGCTGCGGTCGGCGAATGCGTCGATACGGAAGGCGCCCTTTTCACCCAGCGCGCCGGTGCCGCCAATGCCGCCGCGCAGCGCGCGGCCGCCGCCGAATCCGGCCAGCGCTTCGAACGTCGCGGCGCGCTGCGGGGCCTTGCGCACAGCGTTGATGGTGGCGCCGGTGGTGCCGCTGCCGTACACGATGGAGCCTGGGCCGCGCAGCACTTCAATGTATTCGTAGCCCCAAGGGTCGGATGGGTAGGTGGCGGTGCCGGAACCGACCAGCAGGCGCTGGCCGTTCTCCAGCATGGCGACAGAGCTGTTGCCATTGAAGCCGCGCGCGGAGTAGCTGATGCCGTTGCCGGGCGAGCTGGTGTCGGTCAGGCCGGTGGTGCGGGTAATGGCGTCTTTCACGCGCAGGTCGCCGCGGGCGCGGATGGTGTCGGTGTCCAGCGCTTCAATGCTGGCCGGGGTTTCTTCGATGCTCAGGCCAAGGCGGCTGCCGGTGGCGTTCTGGCGTGCCAGGCCAAGGCCGCTGTCATTGGCGCTGCCGTTGACGGTGACGGTTGGCAAAGCGATGTCGCTTTCGGCTGCCACAGCGGATGCGTGACAGAGGATGGCGGCGGCTGCCGCGAGGGTGCTTACTTTTGCTTTCATTATTTTGCTTCAGTTTTTGCAGGTTCGACCAGCACCAGCTGGCCAGTTTTTGGATCTCGGAATACTTCGCCAACGCGGTCGTAACCGCTGCCGGCCTGGGTGACGCCGGCGGCCGGGCGTTCGATCTGCTTGCCCTTCTCTACCGGTTTGTGTTTGGCCAGCGCGCCCTGGCCGCTGGCGATAGCGGCGATCAGGCCGCAGGCGAAGACCAGCATCACGTCCACCAGGTTGACCAGGCTGGAACGCGGGTCTTCGTCGCTGTCGTCGAAGCGGGAGTCGAGGTGCTGGTACAGGCGCAGGCGCTTGCGGGCTTGGTCCCTCATGCTGCGTGCTCCATGGCGTCCAGCGTTTCTTCGTACCAGCGGCGGCGCAGTTTGCCGATCACCAGGCCGGCAATGCCGGCCACCAGGCCGAGGACCGTGGCGTCGAAGGCGACCGTGACGGCGCTGGCGAGTTGGGCGGGGTTGCCTTGGCCGAGGGCGGCGAGGCCGGGGCCGAGGGGGATGATGGTGGCCATCAGGCCGAGCATCGGGGGGATGCGGGCCAGCAGGTCGGCACGCTCGAGGCGGTGGCGTGCAATGGCCTGCACCTGCGCGGCATTGCCGGCGGCGCGGAGTTTGGCGAGGCCGTTGAAACGTTCGCCAACGGCGATGCCTGCTTCAAGCGCTGCCACGCCGCAGGCGGCCAGCAGCGCCAGCAGGGCTGGGGCGAGCAGGAGGCTGACGCCGTTGTGCAGCCAGGCGTATGAGAGGTTTTCGATCATTTGTATGCTCCTTCAGGGATTGGGGGGTGGGTGCCGGTGCGCAGGCCGAGCACGAACAGCGCGAGCAGCGCTGCGGCGGCGGCCAGCGTGGCGAGCAGCTTTGCCGCACGCTCGGCAGGGGATTGGGTCGGGGTCTGGTCGCGCAGCTCGTAGGCGTTTGCCTGGGGGGCTGGGGCTGGGGCTGGCGCC